>JAOZTS010000074.1:1702-5875 GCA_029939035.1 Candidatus Altimarinota bacterium
GCCTTCTTTCGTGTAGTGGAGGTCGTCGTGTTTGACGCCGTTTTTCTCCTTGTCATTAAGTTAGTCATGGATGTCTTCAATTCTGATGCTGACATTTTTTCCTGTTTTGCGTCTTTTAGGAATCCTACCACATCATCTTTACTTTTTATCTTGTTCTCATCTAAGATATCTGCTGATCTAACTTTGTTGTGTCCAAGTAGTCTTGTTAATTTACCAGGATCTTTTGCTTGAGTCATACTACTTAATGCATCCAAGACCTGTGTACCAGTATATTTGTCCTTACCACCATCTACTGAATCCGGTAAATCTATTCGGAAAATTGGAGCATGTTTGAGTGGTAAAGTTCCAACCCAACTCCCTGCACTCGATAGCATCCCTTTCATTCTCTCGGTAAGTGGAGCGGCGACAGTTTTGCTCGCTGCTGTGAATACTCCGAGCCAAATTACAGCTATTGTTCCAACTCCGACAATCAAGTCTTGTAGAGTCGTAAGTCCCACAACCGGTATACCACCTTCGGCAGTGAAACTGATTTGTTCTCCTCCATATAGACTATTCAGTCCTTGTAGTGCTTTCAACATGATCCATCCTACAGAAAGTGAAAGTCCAATTCCGAGAGGGGCAATTGCGTTTTGGACAAACTGAGTTTGTATTTCTCCAAATCCACCAGCGCTCTCTTTTACTGCCGGAATAACCATTGCCAGAAGTAGGACCGGCGATAGTGCTATCGCAAGCCACATCACCACCAGACGTCCAAGCAGTACTATAAATAAAGCTATAAACGATGATACAAACAGCAAATACATAATTAATGACATTGCTGCATTTATGACCAATTTATCAAGACTCTTAAGACTATTTAGCTCTATCTCTTTGTACAAAACTATTTTGCTCAGGCCAAGTGCCATTGCTAGAGATGCATTTCTGGAGTTCCACCTTTTCAGGAATAACTCTCCTCTGCTGGTGAGAACATAGACTGTTTTCCCATCTTTATCTTTTTCATCAGCAATAGTACAAATCGTATTATTGAGATTTTCCTTTACAATCTTTTCAAACTCCTTCTTATCATCTTCTGTCCATTTTTTGTCGTCTACTGCTTTTTGAGCTAAGGCTAGTATTTCGGTTTTGGTTGACTCTCCTGTGAGACCTTTTTTAAATATAACGCTAAAGTACTCTGATTTGGCAATTCTACGATATGTATCATTTTCGGTTTCTTTTTTTATTATAACTGGATCAAGGATTTCATTGAAATCCTTGCCTTTCATGGAGCGACAGTATTTATCTATCAAATCTTGATCTGCAGCGTTTGCTGGATTCAATACCATCTCTCCACCTACCTGATTTGGTAGGGCAAAGATTGCCGTTGTGAGCACATTTATCCCATCAAGGAAGACTTTTATCCCAAGGAATGAAAAGTTAACAACAATTATCCCAATAATAATCTTGGGTAATATTGCCTTAATGGAATAGTTGCTGTTTTCATCTCCAATTCCAAGGACGTTGTATAGGGCAATGGCTACTAAAGCCACTACGAAAAGTATATTTACGATATTTCTTATCGGTATCCATATTTCTCGCAGTCGCTCTTCCATTCCGTTTCCAAATAGCAAACTGTTATCCATCAACCCTCCTATCATTACTAACACAGGCCAAAGAGCTCTATTCAGCAAATCCTGCATTCTGATCAGGAATTTCATTGTATTTAGTACGCTTTCGTCTGTTTTTGCTTTTGTGCTTTGTGGCACACAAATTGCTGCGTCTTTTGGGTCTTTTGCATAACCTCCGGGACATGCCGTCTGTGACCCTAACGAACATTTTAGCGCACTTTCAGTTCCATCATATTTACATGCAGTCGTTGTTGCCGCATATGCTGTTTGATCTGTTGTATCCACATAATCGCCCATAAAAGTAGGCGCAACTATCGAAACTGTTAGTGAGATCAGTAATCCCAGTAATATTCTTCTTCCCCATTTTTTCATTCTTTTTGTTTTCATTTTTCTAAAATAGTGTGTGAATAAATGCGAGTGTTGACGAGAATGTAGATGCGACAGCTTCGGATCCTGATGCTGAAGCCCATCCTATGATTCCTGCTCCGGTACCTCCTCCTACTGCGATTTTCCCCGCTCTTTTTGCATATTTCCATCCTCCGCTTGGGACTGGGGGCCTTTGCCCAGCTTGTCCTTGAGCTGGTTGTGGTGCTTGTTGTTGAGGTACTCTTTGTCTTTCTCTCTCACGAAGTGCTTCGTCCTTTGCTTGTTTAATTCTTCTTTTTTTTGATGAAACTTTTTTTCTTTTTCCTTTGCCTGTTGTGACAACTGCTCTTTGAAGTTTGCTACCTTCAGGAATGTTCACCTTTCCTTCTCCTCTTCCTTGTCCGCCTTCAACTCTTTTTTCTCCTCCTTTTCTCACTATTTTCCCTGATGCTGGCCCTCCACCTGATGCGGCTGCCTGGAGTATGAGTGCTTCTTCCATTCCATCGTCCGCACCTTCTTTTCCTTTAACTCCGACGTCAGCACCTCCTGCTGTGGTGGCTTTTTTTCCTTTTACTGATTCTACAACTCCTGCTTTTTCAGGTTGTTTTGGTGCTTCTTCTGGGGCATTCTCTTCTTTTGTGGTAGTTACTGTTGTTCCAGATGCTGCATGTGTGTAGCTAACTGCTCCACCTGCTGAGCCACCTCCCCCTGACAACGCTCCAGATGCTTTTCCTGGTGCTTTTTTCGATACAGCTCCAGATGGTGCTGCACCTGATCCTTCTGTAGGTTTTGGTACATCAAGTTTCTTTGTTTTTCCTTCTGCAAAATCTATTACATTTCCAAGCTCTGGTTTTTGTTTTCTAGATTCTATTAATCCTTTTTCGAGTAGTCCAACTATTGAATCCTGTGTTACTTCGATTCGTGGGTTAGCGTTTTCTCCTAGTCCAATAAATGCAAAAGCGTGAGCTAGAAATATTCCATCGTTCATTTTTCCGAGTGAAGGATCTTTCATTTGCATCATTCCTTCTGCACGATTTGCCATCAGAAGTAGTTGTGCATCTTTTTTTTCTTCACCCTCTGTTTGCAAATATTTGATGAACTTTCGGCAGATCGTGTTATTGCCTGTTGAAGTGAAATTCACTCCTTTGTCTTCCCTTTGATCTATTAGGCTTGTCCTGTTTTCGAGGACATATTTCATAAAAACCTTCAAACCTGCATACTGGTTTGAGTCCCCGTCTCCGAGCAAAGTTCCGTATCCAAGCCATCTCCATGTGCTGTTTTTCTCTAGGACTTGTCCTAATTTTTGGATTCTATTTTCCATTTATTTTTATGTTTTTTTCTTTTTTATTGGTGCCTTTGTACCTCCGCTGGCTCTTTGAATTGCATCTCTATAGCCTTTTTGTACATTTGTTCCTCTTATGCCCCAGACGTGGAATGCTTTTGCTAATCCCCTGAGGTCATCATTTGTTGTTTCGACTCCATTAATTTTGTAAGTTCCATCTCCAGATACAGTTATTTGTTTCAATACTTCTGTGTATCTGCTGTCTTTTGTTCCTTTCTCTTTTAGCCAGCTAACGAATGCTTGAAGTGTCACTCTTCGGTAAATTGGAGTACTTACGACCTTTGTCGCCTTTGCTTGTCCTTTTGCTGTCCCCTTTGTTTCACGTTTTGTTGTTCTTCTTGCATGTCCGTCCAAAAATTCTTCAAAGATTTCTGATCCAGAAAATTTCTTACCTGTCAGAAATGTGTTCAATCCCCTGTTTCCTTCTGTTAGTGTTTTTAGTTTGTAAGCAGTTTTATTTTTTTCTTGAACTCTTCTCTCTGCTGCATCTGTAAATTTGCCAGGTTTTGAATCCTCCATGTGTTTTGCCAATGCGTATACTCCAGCGTTGATAGCCATTCCTTTCGTCAACATGATTTTTGCAACTTTCCCAGGATTTTTCCATCCGCTGTCTTTGAAAATGTTTGCCATCAAAGTTCCTCCTGCAGATATAACTGATGAAAGTTTCATCAAAGCTATTAGTATCTTTTTTCCAGTGAACATTTCTGCCATTTTGTTGTATGAACCATAAGCAGGCTTGAAATATCTTCTAGCTCTTCGAGTAAAGTCATGATTTATTTTGTAAACGGTGCCCATCATGATTTCTTCTTTTTTTGTGAATTTTGCGTTATTCCCTGTATTCAATTGGCTTGCAAGAGAAAA
>JAOZTS010000075.1 GCA_029939035.1 Candidatus Altimarinota bacterium
GTTTCGTCGAGGTTGGGTTGTGCTGTCATGTAGCGGTGTGCGAACGTTTCACGTTGGTGAGCTTTCTGGTGCGAAATATTTAATTCCGAGGAATATTGTTCCTCCGATTATTATTATCCAAAGTAATGTTAAGAAATTTTTCATTATGTCATTTTTGCTTTAAGTGCTGCTGAGTTTGCGAGGCAGATGCCGATTGCGATTGCGTCGGCTGCATCGTCAGGTTTTGGTTCTTCTTCCATATTCAAAATCAATTTTACCATTTGTTGGACCATTTTTTTATCTGCTTTTCCGTAACCGCAAATTGCAGTTTTGATCTCGAGTGGAGTGTATTCGTCTGTCTCAATTCCTTTTTCTTCAAGTTTTTGGAGCATTACGCCGCGAGCTTCTGATACTTGCATTGCGGTTTTGATGTTCTTTTTGAAGAATAGTTTTTCGATGGCCGCTTTTTCCGGTTTGTATTCTTTTATTAATGTAGTGAGGTCTTCGGAAATTTGATTTAGACGGCGGGGTTGAGCTAGACCAGCAGGCGTTCTGATACAGCCATAGTCGAGGAGAGAAATTTCTCCATTAATAGTTTCAATGATGCTATATCCTGTAATTGCTGTGCCTGGATCGATTCCTATTATTCTCATACTTTTGTTGTAGAAATAGTGCTTTGTTTTTTGCTCGCGTTGAAAATCATTACTAGATTGTCGCCTTTGCGAACTAGTTTCTCTTTTTTAAGTAAATTGATGATTGTTTTCTCTGTAGCCTTTTTTACGAGGACTTTATTGATTCCCCAGACTAATGTGAGTTCTCTTGCTGTGCGTTTGCTTGGAGTTACTGTGATGATTGGTGTGTAAAGTCTGTGCTTTGCAATGTGTTTTGCGGTATATCCGTCAGAAGTGTAAACGACTATGGCATCTGCGTTTGATTGTTGTGCTATTTCTGATGCGTTGAGGCAGGCAGCGTTGATTGCTGAAAGTCTTCGTGGTGTTGTGATTTCTTGGAGTAGTTCTTTGTGTTTGCAGAGTTCTGTTTCTACTGCGATTGCAACTTTTGTGAGTGTTCGTGCAGCTTTTGCTGGATATTTTCCAACTGCTGATTCGTTTGAGAGCATGATTGCATCTGTTTGATCGTAAACTGCGTTTGCCGCGTCGGAAATTTCTGCCCTAGTTGGTGAAGAATTTTCGATCATTGATTGTAGGACTTGAGTGGCAAGGATTACAGGTTTTCCGTATTTGTTTGAAAGTGCGATCATTCTTTTTTGAACAATTGGGACTTCTTCTGGTGCTAAGTCTGATCCTAGATCTCCTCTAGCTACCATTACTCCGTCTGATGCTTTTATTATCTCTTTGAGGTTTTTTACTGCTTCATGTCTTTCTACTTTTGCGATTATTGGAGTTTTGTATTTCATTAGTTTTCTGAGATCTATGATGTCTTTTTTTGATTTTACAAATGATAGAGCTACAAAATCGACTTTGAGTTTTTGCCCAAATTTCAGATCTTGTTTGTCTTTTGCTGTAATTGTTGGGACGGAAACGTTTGAATCCGGGAAATTTACTCCCTTTCTGTTTTTAATAATTCCTCCGAACTTAGTTTTGCAAATAATTCCATTTGCTGTTTTTTTAATTGCTTGAACTACGATCATTCCGTCTTCGATCAGGATTGTGTTTCCTTTTTTTACGTCTTTGTTAAGGGATTTGTATGTGATTGGGATTACTCCTTTTTTACCCTTGGTTTTGTTTGGAGTTAGTAAGAACTCTTCTCCTTTTTTCACTTCGATTCCTTCTTCTGGCATTTCTCCAATACGAATCTTTGGTCCCTGAAGATCCTGAAGAATTCCAATAGTTTTTCCGGTTATTTTTTCAGCTTTGTGAACATTATTTATAATCTTTTTGTGATCCGGATAATCCCCGTGTGAAAAATTTAACCGGGCTACATTCATCCCAGCATTTATCAGAGAAACAATTTCGGAAACAGAGTCACTAGAAGGTCCGAGAGTACAGACAACTTTAGTGTTTTTTGTGTACATAAAAATGAGGTAATAATTCGTTACCGATTATAGCAGGAAAGGTTTCTATTTAACAGTCACACTCTTTGCAAGATTCCTTGGCATGTCGGGGTTGTTTTCGCGGAGGACTGCGAGTTGGTATGCGAGGATTTGAACTGGGATGATATTTACGATAGGGGATGAGTTTCCAGTATCTGGGACGCTGATCCAATAGTCGAAGACGTCGTGGTTTTCTGGGGAAACTCCGATGATGTAGCCTCCACGGGATTTTATTTCTGTTGCATTTGATATTATGTCGGATTTGGTGTCGTCGTTTGCTACTAATGCTATTACTGGAGTTCCTTTTGTAATCAGCGCGATTGGTCCGTGTTTGAGTTCTCCTCCAGCGAATCCTTCAGCATGGATGTATGAGACTTCTTGGAGTTTGATCGCTGATTCGAGTGCTATTGGGTAATTCATGCCTCGGCCGATGATGTACATGGATTCCACGTCTTTGATCTTTTTAGCAAGTTTCATGATGTAATCTTCGTATCTTGGGTTTAACATGTCGTTGATTTGGCTGACTGTGTCGATTAGTAATTTTTTCCCTTCCTGTACTCCTCCGTCGCATGCATATGCGAGTAATGTGAGAATTGCTAGTTGTGCAGTTGTTGCTTTCGTTGATGCGACTGCTTTCTCTGGGCCTGCTTTTATTGGGATTACGATATCTGAGATTCTAGCCATTGTAGAGCTTTCGACATTTACTATGGATGCGATTGTTACACCTTTTTCTTTAGCTACTTCGATTGCTTCTAGAGTGTCTGCAGTTTCTCCGGATTGTGAAATTGCTATCAATAATGTCTTTTCTGTGAGGAAGTCCTGGTAGTTTGGGAATTCTGACCCAAATGAAAAGTTGATATGTTTTTTTGAGATTTTTGAAAATAAATATTCTCCGACCATTCCGACTTTTCCTGCAGTTCCACATCCTACTATGTATGTTCCATATGCTTTTTTGATAGCTTTTGCCAATTCTTCTATGTTTTTTGGATCTTGCTCAATGGCTTTTGCTAGCGTTTCTTTTTGCTCCATGATTTCTTTGATCATGAAATGAGGGTATTTCCCTTTTTCAGCACTTTCAGGTTTCCAATTGATTTCGACGAGACGTTTTTTGATTTCGTCATTGTTTGTTGTGTTGATGAATTTGATTTTGTTTCCTTCGATTATTACCATTTGATCGTCGTCGAGGTAGTTAACCTTGTTTGTGTAATTGAGGAATGCTGGAATGTCTGATGCGATGAAGAATTCTTTGTTTCCGACACCTACTATCAATGGTGATCCTTTCCTTACACCAATAGTTTTCTCGCTTTCTTTGTTAATAATAACTAATGCGTATCTTCCTACGATTTCTTTTGTTGCGAGTTTGATTGCATCTTCGAAAGTGTGAGTTTTCATGTGCTCCTCGACGAGGTGGGCTATTACTTCTGTGTCAGTTTCAGATTTGAATTTGTGTCCTTGTTTCTCGAGGTATTTTTTAATTTCTAAATAGTTTTCGAAAATTCCATTGTGTATGAGTACAATGTCTTTTTCTTCTGTGAAATGTGGGTGAGCGTTTTTCTGATTTACCCCTCCGTGTGTAGCCCAGCGGGTATGACCGATTGCCAGAGAAGCCTCTGGTAGTTTTTCCTTTTTGGTATCGAAATCACTGATTTTTCCAACTCTTTTGAGTATTTCGATATCCTTCTCCGTTTTGTACGCAATACCCCATGAATCATAACCTCTGTACTCGAGGAGTTTTAGTCCCTCTACTACTAATTCCGGAGCATTTTTTCTATGCCCATGATAGGCGAATATTCCACACATAATAAATTTTTACAGTGCGAGTATTTTAGTGGAAAAGGTGATAAAAGGGGAGTAGGTTTTGTTGACAGCTTGGCAAAAAATGGGATTCACTTTTTGGCTTTTGTGAGGTTTTTGTTCTTAGATTTTCCGATTAGAACCATATCTTCGATTCTTACTCCGAATTCTCCTGGTAAGTAGATTCCAGGTTCAATTGTTATGATTGTATTTGTCTTGAGCGTTTTTGTGTATTTTTCAGAGATAGCGGGGGACTCGTGGATGTCTAGGCCTATTCCGTGGCCGCCTGCGTGGCCGTATTGCTCTTTGTAGCCAGCTTTGTTTATGATTTTACGGGAAAGGTTGTCGGCTGCTTTGCCTGTCATTCCTGGCTTTACGTTTTTGATTGCATGAGTTTGGGTTTCGAGGACAAGATTGTAGATTTCTCTTTGCTTTTCGGTTGGTTTGGCTGGGAGAATTGTTCTGCTCATGTCTGAACAATACCCTTTGTATTTCATTCCCATGTCTATGAGTACTACATCGGTCTTTTTTAGCTTTCTGGTTGTGGGTGAATGGTGGGGGATTGCGCTGTTTTCTCCAAATGCAATAATTGGGGTGAATGATATGTCATCAGCTCCAAATTTGTGTCCTAATTCTTTGATTTTCCATGCCAAATCTAGCTCTGTGATGGGTTTACGTTTTTGTACAATTTTTTTGATCTCTGCAAAGACTTTTTCGTTTATTGATTGGCTTTTTTGGGTGTGTGAAATTTCCTGTTTTGACTTAATTTCTCGTAATTTTTCGATTTTTCCAGAGCAATCTTTAAACTTTATCTTTGGTGAGATTTTTTTAATTTTCTTGAAGTTGAAAAGGGTCATATTTGTTTCTTCGACTCCTAAAGTTGTAATTCTGTGACGTCGAAGTATGCGTTGCCAATTTTCCTTCAATTCTTTTACGTTTTTCCACATTTTAGTTGTGTCGACGATTTCAATTCCTTTCTTGATTGTGTTTTTGGCTCTTTCGATGTAGCGAAAATCTGTGAAAAGGTATTTTTTTGATTTTGTTAATAACATGAATCCAGATGATCCTGTGAAATTCGACAAATAGCGAATGTTAGACTTATTCGTAATGAAACAATTATGCATTTTTCAGGAAATAAGTAATGATGTCTTCAGTTTCTGTGACTTCTTTTGGAATGTCATCTAAGTTTTTTGTAATGTCTTTTCTTTGGTATCCAAGTTTGAGAAGTGCGTCGATAGCCTCGGAGTGCGATGCAACTGGAGTGTGAAGTCTGTCAGTTTCTATCTTGTCTTTGAGCTCTAGAATTAGCCTTTTAGCAGTCTTTTTTCCAATTCCTGGAACTCTGCAAATGAATACTTCGTCCTCGCTTGTGATTGCTGGTTTTAATTCTTCTGTTGGAATATTCATTATTTCCATCGCAACTTTTGGACCAATTCCTTTTACAGAAATTAGCTGAATGAAGAATTCTAGATCTTCATAATTTACAAATCCGTATAGATCTTGTGCATCTTCTTTTATATTTGTGTGAATGAAAAATTCAGCTTCTTTTTCAGTAGTTGAAAGTAGATCTTTTGTAATGTGTACGAAATAACCAATATTGTCTGGAGCTAGTATGATTCCTTTATCGGTTTTTTTTAGAACTTTTCCCTTTAGATGAGCTATCATTTTTTTTGGTTATTAATTCTTTGAGTTTGAAAATGTTTTTTCCTGAAACTTTCATTTTTGGCTTCTTTTTCTGATCCCTTTGCTTGTATTTGTCCTCAACTTGTTTTTCTAAATGATTGTAATTTTTCATCTTTGAATTTTTTGAATGTTCCTTTTTCTATGTGCTTTCTTATTTCTGACATCAAGTTTAACAAAAAGTGTAAGTTGTGGATAGTCATTAGCCGAAGGCCAAGTATTTCTTTTTCGGATATCAAATGGCGAATGTATGAACGTGAATAATTCTGACAAGTTTCACACTTACATTTTGGTTGAAGCGGTTTTTTGTCAGTTTTGAATTTACTATTTGTAATGGTAAATCTTCCTTTA
>JAOZTS010000008.1 GCA_029939035.1 Candidatus Altimarinota bacterium
ACTATTGTGAGGTCTACCATCCTCATTTTGTTTCTGATAATTTCCTTCCTTCTGACGGGCACTAAATTGATTCCTCCTCCTTTGCCGTGCCCGTTTGTAGAACGTATAACTATTCCAACGGCATTTGCAAAATGGGTTGAAT
Source organism: Candidatus Altimarinota bacterium (assembly GCA_029939035.1). Classification (GTDB taxonomy): domain Bacteria; phylum Patescibacteriota; class Gracilibacteria; order UBA1369; family LOWO2-01-FULL-3; genus JAACEU01. The sequence continues at coordinate 143 of JAOZTS010000008.1, forward strand.
ATGGAGTTGCCGCTTTTGATAATTTTTCTTTTGGGATGAATTTTTTCTGATTTATCACGAGGTTTTCCTTTGGTTCTCCAATGTAAATTTTCTTATTTGGAAAATGTTTCACAGCTAACTCGTAAAAGTTTGGCATGTTCAAAAACTCACCGGTAAGAATAATGTTTTTTATTTTCAGGCTTTTGTCACTTCCTATTATTTCTTCGATAATCGCGTTCGCTCTTTTGTAATTGGTCCCAATTAATTTAGTGATATCCTCTAAGTTTGAAATGTGTGAAAAATTTTCATCTCCCTTTTTGGCAAAAATTATTTCTTCCGGTGATTCTATATTTTGCAAAAGTTTTCGCCCTCCTTCATTCGAGCTGAAGTAGTGCTTAATTTTCTTATTATCTATTATTAGATAGTTCACTGAAAGTGCTTCAACATCTACTATCATACATGTTCCTAATTCTTGAATCTGCTTCCACATCGCATATTGAAGGGTTTCAGCATTTATTCCTGCCATAATGGGGTTAAGTCCTATATCTTCTAAAACTGTTATGTACTCGTCTGCTATTTTTTTGTTTATACAAGCGAAGAATATAAATTGGGATGCGTGTTCTTTTGACGTTTTTTCTTTGTCAAGGATCATGAAATCCCAATAAACATCGCTTATTGAAAATGGAATTACTGTTTCTGCTTCGTATTCAATAGATTTCTTTATTTCCTTTTCGCTAAGATTGGCAGGAAATGAGAATACATGAGTTAAGACTTTGTTTGGCGGATAGATTATTGCAACATCCTTTGTTGTGACTGGAAGAGGATTTGCTGTTTTCAGGAGATTCTCTAATATTTTTTTGAGCTCCTCGGGTTTTTTGATTTCTCCATTTTCAACTATCTCCGTAGGGATCAACACTCTGTTATAGGATTCCATATGCTTCTCTTTTCCTTTCTGACTAATCTCAATTAATTCTGCAGAATAATCGTGCAAATCTATTCCTACTATTTTTCTTGAGAAGATACCCATAGCATTATGATATTAAATTTTTCCCCAATTTAGAAGCAAAACATTGTTTGCCTGCCCATTTGTAGTAACTGAAATTTGGGCTGAAAAATTTTGTGTATAGTTTAAATAAGTTAATTCTATTGATATGGTTTTTGTTGTAGTTCCGGTAACACTTGAAACGCAAATAACGTCTCCCATGTCCAAAGTTGTTCCTAAAAACGACACATTGTCTTCAATTCTTATTATTGTTTCTTCCAAACATCCTTCTGCAATGTGATACATATTTTGACTGGATTCATTGTTTAAATACTCATCCATTAGTGAAAGATTTGACTCTGACATTCCTATTGTCAAAATGATTAAAATTGCTGAAATTATCAATACTCCTATCAATGCAATTGCCCCTCTATTGTTTTTTATTGTGTGATTTTTCATAATTTTCTTAGTGATACTGATGTGTGAAATGATAATGTTTGTTCTAAATTGATTATATCAGTATTCCTTGGCTCAAATGTAGCATCTATCACTATTTGATCTGGTGCCTTTGGATATGTGATTTTTTGAAATCTCAATACCGTGCACTTGATCGACTCTGAATTTATCTTTATTTCAGAATTAAGTCCTTCTTTTGTATAAAGATCTCCATCAGATAGATAGAACTTCGTCGGTGACGCAGCAGAATCTGGAACGATTAGAGACAATTTTCCTTCGTCGTTCTCAAATAAACTGTTTCCATCATCAATACTATCTGCTGTTCGTACAACGGATACTATCTTTTGTGACATAAAATTTATATTTGCCTGTAATTCATGAAGGTTTTCGGATTGCCTCGATAGATCAATTGTTTGAAATGCAAAATTCATTGAGACGAAAAGCACCACTCCAACAATCAGGAAGTAGAAAACAAGTTCCAAAAGTGTTGTTCCCCTATTGTTTAGTATTTGTTTTATCATGGTGTGAAATTTATTCTTACGGATTCTATTACTGGGCTGTTTATTCCATCCGAATCAATGAGCGCTTTGTATTGAAAATATCTTACTCCACTTCTACTTGGGTCTAATGTAATAACAGTCCTTGGATTGTCATAATATGTAGCATTTGTTCCATCACTTCCTATCCAGGTTGCTGTCTCCAAATTTAATGCTGAATTTGCTGTCTTTATTTGGAATCTTATGTCTCCACTTGGAAAATCGATTTGATCCCATTCAATAAAATTGTATCTAGTCTCTGTACTGCCTGTGTCAAAAACTTGTGACAAAAATGTTCCCGTTTCTGCCGTGGCTGTTTCTGTTGTACCCATCATGACCAGACCTTTGTTGCTGGTAGTAGTTGCAACGTAGACATAATCAGGAGTCGCATCTATTCCTAAACCTTTGCCCTGAATATCAAGGCTGTATACCAAATATGGCAAGAATGGATTTGAAACATTTAGTGATGCAAGTCCCGCATTTTGATTATCAACAGCCGCATAAAGATACTCATCTGCCCGAGCTAAATCCATTATTGCCCCCCCTACATCAACAGATGTTATTAGTGATGGTGTTCCAGGATTTGAAATGTCCACAACTTTTAGAGAGTCTGTTGTATCCTCAGTTCCAAGAAAAGCAATCGAACCAGAAAGAACTATTGCGTTCACTTCTTCTCCAACATTTAGGGAAGATACCTCTGAGATATTTGCTGGATCAGAAATATCCATAATTCTGAATCCCAATGTGTCATCGTCCATTCCAAGATATAAATAATTTCCGTTTGCAATTGCATAATAGACTGAGCTCCCAAAATCATATTCGTCAACTCGCAGTTGAGTAGGTAATTGGCCTGAACTTACGTCATAAACCTGTAGGCCTTCTGAATTATCATCAACCCCCATGTACAAATAATCTCCTAATATCGATGGTTGATTTCCGATCCCTTCAATGTCCCAAGAAAAATATTCGAAAGCATTGTTAGGATTTGAAACGTCAACAACACTCAAACCTAATTTGCTGTCTTGTGATCCAATATAGGCATAATTCCCATGTTTAATTATACGATTTCCTTTGTTTCCAAAGTCGACTATGTCTGCTGTAGTTAAATTTTCTGGGTCAGAAACATCTACGATTGCAAGCCCTTCTGCTGAGCTTCCTGTTGCTAGGTATGCATAATTCCCATCCAGAACAACATCTACTCCATGGTGTCCAAAATCTACTGACTCAAATATATCGCTATTAATTTCGTAAAAAGTTAATGCTAAATTGCAGTTATCTGCTGGAGGGCTAACTCCAGGTTTCGCCTCAATGTTGTCGAATGTCCCCATATTAAAGTCAGTACAAGTGTCCTCGAGCCAGTCGTCTCCTGTCCAATTCGACATATATGTTGTAAGCGAAATTGATTTTGGAATCACTCCTCTTTGCATCCAATTAACTTCAGATGTAATTTTTTTAGTATCCGGATCGTAATTTAGTCCATCCTCATCTATATCCCCACTCTCGTTTCTATACACATCTTCAATTATGATTGTTCTACTATAAAACCCTTCAATATCCTCTGGAGCTGCTATAAATTCCCAACTTCCTGCAACAAGAGATAACCCTTTATCTCCGTTTGTGAGGTATAGATAATTTTTGTCTCTAATATTTCTAACTGATTCTATTCCTTCTTGGGCGTAGAGAAGAGCTTCTGTTCCAAGATTAACTTTTATATCTCTTTGAATGGTATCTAATGAAAGATAAAAAACACCAATTGAGAAGATGGCAAATATTGCTACTGCTAACATCACTTCTACTACCGAAAATCCTTTTTGTGTTTTTGTGTTTTTCATTTTAATAGGTAACGGTTCCAAATTTTGTTATTTCAATTGTTGTTGTTTCGTTTATCTGATTGGATACAAAATCAACAGATCCATAATTGTTTGTTTCGCCTGCTGAAGTTGTGAAAATAATATCATTTCCTCCTCCATTTAAATTTATATTTTGAATTTCTAATGCTCCAGGCAAATCAATTACAAAATTGTAATCGTCCAATGGATCATATGTATTCCCAATAAAAGTTGTATAAGACGACGTCTCTAAATGTACACCGTGAGATTGATCATTTAACCCTGACAGGGCGTTGCTGTGTGCCAACCGAACGTATGAGGTGAATTGTGAGACTTGAGACCTCAGATCGGCTCTTATTTGTGAGGACTGATGATATAAAATCGATAGACCTACAGATATTCCGAATATAATAATTACCAGCACTATCTCTATCATTGTTATTCCTTTTGTATTTTTTAATATTTTCATTTTATTTGTTGAGTAGGTTTGGTAATTGATAAATAGGTAATATTATCGAAAGAGCTATTCCCCCAACCATTACCGCCATGAAAACCAGAAGGATCGGCTCAAGCAATACAGATAAGTTCTTTGTCATGTTTTCCACATCTTTTTCATATAGTTGCGCAATATGTTTAGTTGTGACTTCGAGACTTCCTGTCCTTTCCCCGATGTAAATCATTTTTGTCGCAAGTGGCGGAAAAAGTTTGCTGTTTTTTTCTAGATTCTCTCCAATTCCTCCTCCTTTTTCTACTTTTTCACTAACATCTTCCAATGCTGTTTTGTATATAATATTGTCCAACATATCTCCTGTCATTTTTAATCCTTCAGCTACTGGAACACCAGCTTGCAGAAGTGAATTTATTGTTCTTGCTATCCTTGCTACATTTGCAAAAACTAAAATATTACCAAATACTGGCAGTTTCAAAAATACTGTGTGCCAAAATGGCTTTAGAAATTTAACTCTAAAAATAAATATCAACCCACCGACTATTAGACCAGCACCCACTAAGGCAAGTAAAGTATAATCTGTAATAAAACCACTAAATCCAATCAACATCCTTGTTGGTAATGGCAGTTCAAAATCAAATCTTTGAAAGATTTTTGTAATTTTTGGCATGATAAATATCACTATTCCAATAGCCATAATAGTTGTGATTGATACAATTACCGCAGGATAAATCAATGCTGATACAACCCTTTTCCTGACTTCATATTCCTTTTCTAATTGAATAGTAAGTCTTTTCAAAACCTTCTCCAAATTTCCACTTTCCTCACCTGTCTTCACCATGTTTATGTACAGACTTGAGAATACTGTGTCGTATTTTCTCATGCTACTTGCTAATGATTGACCGGTTCTTATTCTGTCCAAAATATTTTCGAACATTCTTCTTTGTCCTCTTGGTTTTGTTTGATCGAGGATTATTTCGAATGCTTCTGTGACTGTTATTCCCACTTTTATCATGGTTGCCATACTTTTTGTGAACGTAATTTTTTCCTCAAGACTCATGCTTGGTTTCAAAAAGCTTAAAAAATCGATCCCCTCTCTTTCAGTTACTGAAATAATAATATCGTTTTTGTCACGAAGTTTGTCCGTTGCATCTGTTTTGTTTGATGCACGTATTGTCCCTTCTTTTTTTCGTCCCGAATTGTCCGAGACTACATAATCAAATTTTGGCATTCTTTTGTGTTAAGTTCGCATTACTCTAAGAACTTCTTCCAGAGTGGTTGTACCTTCTAAAACCTTTCTAATCCCATCAATGAACATACTGGTCATGCCTTCTTTTATCGCGGCTTCTTCGAGTTCTTTTGGTGATGGATTTTTTAATAATAAAGCTCTCAGAGTTTCTGAGACTTCCATTACTTCGGCTATTGATGTCCTTCCCTTGTACCCTGTGGCTGAACATTTCGAGCAGCCTTTTCCTTTGTACAAAGTGATATCATCGCCTAATAGCACGTCTTTTAGATTTGGGTTTTTTGCAGCAATCTCCTCAAGTATTTTTTCAAAATCTGCATTTAAATTGAATTTTATTCCGAGTTGTTTTAATTCTTCTTTTTTTAATTTGGCTGCTACTTTGCATTTTGGGCAAACTGTTCTGACCAATCTTTGTGAAATAACCATCTTTACAGTTGCAGACAGCAAAAATGCTTCTACACCCATCTCCAGCATTCTTGGCAGAGTAGAGGCTGCATCGTTTGTATGCAGTGTTGCTAGAACGATATGTCCGGTTAGCGCTGAGTTTATTGAGATTCCAGCGGTTTCTTCATCACGGATTTCTCCCACCATCACTATGTCCGGATCTTGCCTCAGTAATGCTCTCAATCCTTTTGCGAAAGTTATATTTGTTTTGGCGTTTACTTGGATTTGATTGACTCCATCAAGCTTGTACTCGATCGGATCTTCGATTGTTGAGACGTTTACTTCTGGTGAGTTTAACAATTTCAACATCGAATATAACGTCGTCGTTTTACCTGATCCTGTAGGACCTGTCATGAGGATTAGCCCATGAGTTTTTAACATATTGTTGTGAATGATTCTGAGATTTCCCTCTGAATAACCGAGAGAATCCAGATTGAGTTCTTGAATTGTTGAGCTCAAAAGCCTTAATACAGTTTTTTCTCCTTCGTATATTGGAATTATTGAGACACGCATTGTAATTTCTGTATTTTCAAGTTCAATCTTGAAACGGCCATCCTGCGCAGACCTGTGTTCGTCAGTACGAAGATTTGCCAATACTTTTATTCTTGTAGTTAATAGATCTGCAATTTCCATTGGCAACTCTGCAATTGTTTGAAGAATTCCATCAATTCTGTATCTAATAACTATGAAGTCTTTTTGTGGTTCAATATGGATATCTGACGCATTGTTTTGGTATGCAAAATAAATAATCGTATCCAGGATCTTTGCAGCATCTTTTAGAGATTCTATCTTTGTTGGATCTTCTAATGCTGTTTTCAAGAGCTTATTGAACTTCTCGTTGATGTCTCTGTTGTAGGCTTTGAGAGAGGATTTTATCTCTTTCTTTGTGGCATAATGTGGGATTACTGTTTGCCCCGTCTTTTTCTCGATGAAGTTTCTTAGCTCGTAGTTGTGCGGATTGCTTAGTGCGACGTTGATCTCTGACCCATTGCTTTCGAATGGTATTACGTATTGATGTGAGGCAAGAGCGTAAGGAATAATTCTCAAAAGTGGTTCAGAAATTGTTTTTTCTGTAACTTTTACAAATGGAACTCCATACTGGTCTGCAATAATTTCTCCTAACTTATCATCAGAAATTATTTCTCTTTCAAAAAGGACATCTTCAAGAGACTTGTCTTGAGTCTTTGAATGACCAATCAAGCTTTTTAATAGCTTTTCTTTTATTAATTTCTTTTCTAAGAGTACTTTTGCTAGGTTTTTCTGATTTATTGACACTTTTATTTTTGTTTTAATTTATCTATATATTTTAGCACAAAAATGCCTTTTTTAGAAGGCATAATGGTTGTTTAATGGCGGAGAGGGGGGGATTCGAACCCCCGCGGGGACTGATGTCCCCCTACAGGTTTAGCAAACCCGCCTCTTCAGCCACTTGAGTACCTCTCCGCATTAGCTGAATCTAGCTTATTCAATATATTTAATTGGATTCTTAAAGTCCAGAGCATTTCAAAAATATGTCGATGTAGGTTCCTTGCCTATTTTTGTGCTTATTGATAATTTCTTTCCCGTTAGAAACGATTAATACTCAGTCAATGGCTCCTGAAACTCCTAATGCTTATACGGGTGATGATCCTGAAATTGAGTTGGATATGCTTGAGAGCGGTGCTGGCCTGGAAATCAAACTGCAAGAACAAGGATACCATTTTGACAGTCAACGATTATATAGGCCAAAAGAGGATAATCCTTTGATAGAGGCAAAGAACTTTTTCCTGTTAGCCCAGGCAAAGTTTTACTCTCTCAAAGATTCTGATGCCACCGGTGAAGCTGATGACCAATTCCGAATGACGTCATTTCATTCAATTTATGCTTTTTTGAGACAGTCCTTTTTGATTTCGCAAGAAAATGGTGATTATCATGGTCTTTCTCTTCAGGATATTGAAAAATTATATTTAGAAGTAAAAACGTACGAATTGAATGGTTGCAGAATGGATGATGACAAAAGACAATCCTACTTACAATCTTTGGACATGACTGCTGATGCTTATAAACACATGCAGCAACAAGCCGGGATGGCCATTTATGATTCATTTCTGTCTTCACGAATTGCGACTGAAGGTTTTGATATTGAGACGTATGAGCATGTACTTTTTGAGTATTTAATAAGATCACTGCCTCATATTACTGAGTTAAAAATTGTTCATGATTTTGGTAAATTCCGCCTCCAAATAAAGAGTTCGAAACCTATTACCAATAGTGAAACTCAGATAATTTTTGCTTTGGAAGATGATGTAAATTTGATCGCAAAAATTGGAGAAATCCACAATAATAAATTTGATGAGGAAAGAGAGAATCTAACTTTAGATGAAAAAAAAGAAGTATTGAAAATTATGGTTCAATTGGCTAAAAATCTCCATGGAACCCATCCTCCAACGAATGCTCACAACGATAGATTCCAAAAATTTTGGGCAAAATTTGTTAAGGATCCAATACTTGCCCTAGCTCCGCTACTACATGACTGTGGGAAAATCGGTGTAAACCTGGATATTTTGGATAAGCCTGCTGGACTAAATACTGCGGAACGAAGGCTCATAGAGGATCACCCCACAGGCACCGCATTTTTTTTGGCTAACGGCCTTGGAGTCAAAGATTTTGATTTTTTCACTGTCCTTTGCTCTTCCCATCATATGAATTATGCTTTTGAGACCGCCAGTTATCCGTGTTATTTACCAGGTAACCAAATCACAGATTGCCCAGGCGCTGTGTCTTCAATGCTTAATTACCGATCAATGGAAGAGGCCCAGCATTTAATAGATATGGAGATTGATGAAAATAAACAAATTTTAATTCGCCTATTTGCCCTGATGGATATCATTGAGGCTATGACTTCTAATAACAGAGAATACAGATCTCCAGAAGAAAAAGATGCAGCAATAAGATACATTAGGTCAAAGGCTGGACTGTTTTTTGAACCCGATGTTGCTAGCTGGATGATTGAACAAGTTAAAAATGGTAAATTTGATGATGAATTGATTGTTTCAAAAAAGGATACGTCTTCTTCTATCAAAGCTCCTATTTTCTATTCAGGCGGAGATGTTTTGGCTTTTTTGGAGGAACATAGAAATTCTTTGGAAGATAAATATACTATTGTTCTTGATCAAGATATCTCTCGACTACAGGACAGTATGGACTTCCCGGAAATGCAATTGAGTGGTCAGCTTGTTAGGTCAAACATTTACAAGCTTTTCCAAAATAGGGAAAATAATCAAAATTTGGGTCCTGATATAGAGAAAGAAGTTGATAAAATTTTCGAAAACTTTGTTGCATGGATGAAAGAAACCGATAGAGCTCCAAAGCCAGCGAGACCAATAACTGTCGAGACTGCACTAGCTAATATAAACGAACAGGCGATGGCGGCGGTCTCCTAGTTTTTGTCTGTCCCTACTGCTTCTGAGATGTTTTTGAAGCCGTCTTTTTCGAGGAGTTTTACTAGGCCTAAATTGATATCGCTAATTGTTTGGGGCCCTTGGAATATCATTCCTGTGATCATTTGGAGAAGGGAGGCACCTGCTTTGATTTTTTCGTATGCGTCTTTGGCGTCGAATATTCCTCCGCATCCGATGATCACGTATTTGCCTTTAGTTTTTTTGTAAACGTATTTGATGATTTTTGTAGAGAGATCTCTGATTGGTTTTCCGCTTATTCCTCCGTGCGAGACAGGGTCTGCATCCTTTAGGTGCTGCTTTATATATTCGTTTTCTCGGTCTTTTGTGAGGTTTGTGCAAATGAACCCTTTGATATTGTGGTTGTCTGAGACCTCTATGATTTCATCGATTTCTTTGTGTGATAAATCCGGTGCAAGTTTTAGGAAAACCGGTTTTTCTGTTTGAATTTTGTCTAACTCTTTGAGGAGTTTTTCTAATTTTTCTTTGTCTGTGAATGGGAGCCCGCCATGTGCATTTGGGCAGCTGATGTTTATGGTGAAATAGTCTCCGAGATTATGGAGGGTTTTGAATGCTTTTGCGTAATCTGCTATTCCTGCTTCTGTTGTTACCGTTGCTTTGCAGTTTGTTTTTGCAATGCTAATTCCTACTGGGATGTTGAATTTCTTGTTTTTCAATTTTTTAGCAATCTTTTCTGATCCTTCATTTTTTAATCCGTAATAAACTATTAGTCCTTTCGATTTTTCTAGTCTCCAGAGTCTTGGTTTCGGATTTCCTTCGCAAGGTTCCCCGGTAATTGAGCCGATCTCTGTATAACCAAATCCTGTCGATTTGATGGCCTTTATCATTTTTGCATCTTTATCAAACCCGGCAGCTAAACCAACTGGATTTCTGAACTTTATCCCAAGAATCTTTTGCTCTAATTTCTTATTTGAATACCCAAATGATAAGGCGTTTAACGCCCTTGTTATGGGATTTGAGCCAATTACCCCTCCCACAATTATAAACAGGTCGTGTATTTTTTCCGGATCAAAAGTGAACAGAATTGGCTTTAGTACCGTTATATATATTGTACTGATAATTGTGTTCCTAATTTTCACTAAAATATTATTCATTAACTGTAACTTAGCAGACAATTGTGTTAAATTGAAAAAAATTTTATATATATTCATAACCAATTTTACCATGAAAAAACTGATTGCGATGTCAGCAGGTGTGATTCTGTTGTTTACGGCTCTCGTAAACTTCGCCTTTGCTGAACTCATTCCTATCCCAATCCCGCTAGTGTTGGATTGTTCAGTTACTCAATATTGTGCTGTTTATGTTGATGATGATTCTGATGCTGTTGGACCTCCAAGCGGTAGTAAATCTAACCCTTTCACTGATATTACGGCAGCTGTTGATTACGTAAAAGCTCAAGCGGATTACAACACTATCAAGATTGCTGAGGGAACTTATAGCCCATCGGCTACGGGCGAAGTTTACTCTTGGGCTTTTAGTGATTCTAATTCTCTGGGCGGAAACAAGATCCAGATTTACGGAAGTTACAAAAATGACTTCTCCGAAAGAGATTCTGAAACTTATCAAACTCTGATTGATCTAGAAAATAGTCCTGTAGCTTTGACTCTTCAAAATGTTAATGCGAAAATCGAGGGTCTTACTCTCACTGGAGCAGGAACTTTTAACTGGGCTTCTCAGGGGATCATCACTATTAATAACACTGGTGGTGCTACTGATTACAACGTTGTTATCAACAACAATGAGTTTACTCAAAATTCAACTACACTTTCTACTCCAAATCTGAAAATTGATTTAGACGGATCAAATACTGCAGAAGTATATGACAACAATTTCAACACAAGTACTAACTCAAGTTCAAATAGTTATCTTGTTGAGTTAGCTGGAGATGTTGAATTCCACAACAACATTCTTTACAAGAATGTAGCTGATACAGGACTATATTGTGCTGATGGAGGAAACATTTACAATAACTATATCATCGGTCTTTCTGCAGAAAAAGGTGCTTACCTAGACGGTGGTTGTACCTTTGTCCACAACACTATTGCAGATATGACAATGACTAGTTTCACTTCTGAAGATGCTGTTGTAGTAACAGATAGTGACGGAAATATGGTTGCAAACAATTTGATTACAGGAACTGGTGGAAATGCTACTTTCTATCAATTTGCTGGCGACACTTCCACAATAGAATTCAATGCTCTTTCTGATAATGATGAAGATCCAGATCCTTTGACAGACAGTAATTTCCAATGTGATCCTATGTACTCAAATACAACTCATGGAGGTCCATCTGATGTTACTTTGGGAGCAGGTTCTGATTGTATCGATGGAGGAAAAACTATTTCAAGTGTAAGTGATGATTACTTTGGAGATCATCGTCCTGAAGATGGTGATGGTGATGGAAACGCTGATTATGATCCAGGTGCTTACGAAGCTCCTGAATTGGTAATCGTTACTCCAACTACTTTAACAATCACAGGCGTAACTGCTACACCTACTCCTTTCTCACCTGATGCTGATGGGACTGATGACATCGTTACTTTGTCTTTTGATATCAACGACGATGCTGATGTTACTGTTCATGTTCAATACGACGGAGATCCTACTTGGTTAGAACTAATGGCAACAACCGCTCAAACTGCAGGAACTGTAACTGTGGACTGGGACGGAATGGATAGTATTGGAGACATGGCAGAAGATGGAATTTATACACTTTTGATTGATGCAGTAAGCACTAGCAATTCAACTAATGAGATGTATAACGTTGAAGTTGATGTAGATGGAGAACCTGTAGTGACTGGTCAATGTGGAGGTTATACTGACGTAGCAGACACTCACCCAGATTGTGCTGCTATCGAATACATGCAGTCTGTTGGAGCAATGACAGGAAATCCTGATGGATCATTTGAACCAAATGAACCACTACAGAGAGATCAAATTGCAAAGATTTCACTAGAGACTTTTGGACTATTTGATGATGCTGAAGATTACTGTGGAGGTGAGGATCCATTCCCAGATGTAGATGAAGATGACTGGTCTTATCAACACGTTTGCCGTGGTGTAGAACTAGGAATGATCTACGGATATACCGGAGGTGCAGATGCTGGATTCTATAGACCTGGACGTGACGTAAGCAGAGTAGAATTCTTGGCATTAATCTTGAGAAATGTGGGCGAAGCTATGCCTGACGATTCTCTTGGTTCTTATGATGATGTAGATGGAGATAATTGGTATTCTGGATATGCAAAATATTCATATGACAATGGTTTGTTTGATGGAAATAAATTATTCCCAAGTCAAACAACTACTAGACTCGAAGTTGCGAGACATGTTTATGAATTATATTTGTTGGGGAAAGTCTAAGACTTAGATAATTTTGAGGAGGCGTGTTCAGAAATGGATGCGCCTCTTTTTAGATTTTTGATTGACTATGGCGCTACATTCCCATAGATTCCTTTTCGTGTGCAAATTCAATTTCGCATACAATGACCATTAAAAACTGATTGAAGAATTTGGTACGAATTGCTTATTTCTTTTCAGCATTTGTTGACGAAGGACCACTGATATGTGGTTTTTGTATATTCTGTACCGCGTTTGCCATTGGGGCGAGCGCATTATCAATCGTGCAAAAAGCACGATATCGAAGGAGTCATAAGTCATGACAACTGTGGACATCACGTACATTACGGGCGAGAATGTCGGCAACATCGACCTATTGGAGATTCTTTCGCAAAGTCGCGACACCTACACGATGTGGGTATGCGATCAAGCGCACTTCAAGAAGATCCTCTGGGCCGACATCCCTGACGGAGATCTCGTCGCCCTGCAGACCCGTTTCACGAAGGTAGCTCTAGGCAAGTTCCTCATGGGTGTCACCGACCAAGGTGATATCTGGATCTACGCTGGTGACCTCATCAACGAGCTCACCACGTTCATCACCGAGCACAAGTGGATCCTGATCGCAGATGCTTTCACCGGTATGCTCGAGGACACTGAACGTCTTCTGACTATCTACCACACCAACGTCACTCCCACTACAAACCAGATCGGCGTCGCGAACTTCATCATGGAGACGCTCATGACCGGTCTGACCGTTGATGGGATCGTTCACTGGTTCATCACCACGACGAATCTCACTGGACGCAAGGTGTTCAGCTTCTGTGAAGGTGACACCACGGCGGTGATTCTGCCTGACGGATGGACCTCGGTTGACCTCATCAAGATGATCGAGGGCGGCAAGAACTCCATCACGGCGAAGAACGGAGACACCACCTACACTGGCTACATCGACGACACGGCCGTCATTCAGTGGCTCATCTCCGAGGCGATTACCAACCCCGGCATCCAGCCGATCGCTCCCACCCCCGGCAACTAGCCCTTCAGTCAGCACGTACTTCCCGAAGGCACCCTAAAAAGGTCCTACGGCGAAGCCACGTGTCCTACCCCCCCCGTCGCGATTGATCATCGCGGCGGGGAAAATTCTAAATTCTGCCGCGTGTTAGAATTATTCCCAAAACTTCCAATCCTCAGGGATTGTTAGCATTTCTGTAACGTCTTCTTTTATTGAAGTGACTTTATCTGAAACTGATCCTAGTAGGGCGTACATTTTCCATACAAAAAACGCCAAAAAGAGGATGATAATAATAGTGAGCAAGTGTGTGAATACGAATTTTAAAACGCTCTTCCACTTTGGAGGTGGAGCAGTGTTTTTTTCAATCTTCTTTAGGAGCTGAATGATTTCGTTTTGTTTTTCTAGTTCCATGGAAGTGGGATAAAGTATTCGCTCCGCTCATACTACGCTCGCGGAGTAGTAGCCGCTCGCGAGTTGCCTTCGGCAACTATGGCGGAGAGACAGGGATTCGAACCCTGGGTCCCCGTGAAGGGACAATAGTTTTCAAGACTATCGCTTTCGACCGCTCAGCCATCTCTCCGTATTTGACCTTGTTTTAAAGTGCACACAATATATTACATCTCCTCTGTAAGTTCAACACCAAGTAGCGTTAAGCCGTTTTTTAGGACTTGGCTAGTTGCTTCTACCAATTTGAGGCGATTCTCTCTTTCTTTTTCTGGGGCTCTTAAAACTGGTACATTATTGTAAAATGAATTGAACTTTTGAGCTAATTCGTACAGGTAGTTTGCCAGGATATTTGGCTTGTACTCTTGGGCTGTGTAGATGACGTATTCTTTGAATTTTACTAAGTGCCTTTGTAGTGATGTGGTTTTTTCTGTGATTTTTTCGGTGGTTTCTTCTTCTGTGGTTTCAATTTTCTCGCTTTTCCTGAGAATGCTTTTTGCTCTGGCATATGTGTATTGCAGATATGGAGCGCTGTTTCCTTCGAGTGAGAGCATTTTGTCCCAGTCGAAAGTGATATTTGTCGTTCGGTTTTGAGAAAGAACGACGTATTTTGCGGCCCCAACTCCTATTTTGTGGGCAACTTCATCTTTGTTTTTTAGATCTCTGTTTTTTTCTTCAACAATTTTTTTGGCTTTTTCGACTGCTTCTTTTAATACTTCATCGAGAAGTACGATATTTCCTTTTCTGGTGCTCATTTTTTTGTCCTTGAATTGCATTCGACCAAATACTACGTGAGTGAGTTCTGCGTCTGTGAGTTTTAAATTTTTTGCAGTTTCGTAAAGCTGTTGAAAATGAAGAGATTGAGCCACATCTACAACATATAGAAT
The DNA here is from genome assembly GCA_029939035.1 of Candidatus Altimarinota bacterium. GTDB lineage: Bacteria > Patescibacteriota > Gracilibacteria > UBA1369 > LOWO2-01-FULL-3 > JAACEU01. Next base: position 15,203 of record JAOZTS010000008.1, read on the forward strand.
TTTTTCAGGATGCCAAGTTTGCTCTCGATAATTTATTGCGGCCAGGTCACGTGTCGAATACAGAGTTGCTCCGTCTGATTTTTGGACTAAATATGGTGGATATTTGTCGTCTTTGAACTTTACTATTAGTGCTCCCTGCTCCCCTTTTTCGAACACTCCCTCTTTTTTTCCTTTCTCCAAAATCACATCCATTTTATCGTTGAAAAAAGACTCTCCTTGGATGTGGTCGAAGTGTATTCCACCGAGAAAGTCGTAAGTTCTTTGGACTTCTTCTAGACTGACTTCGCAAAACCATTCCCACAGCTCTTTGTTTTCTTTGTCTCCGTCTTCGAGTTTTTTGAACTCATCACGGGCTTTTTGTTCCAGTTCTGGATCTTTTTCGGCTTCGTCGTGGAATTTTACATATAGACTTAGGAGTTCCTTGATTGGTTCTTTTTCGATTTTGGATTTGTCTCCCCAGTTTTTATAGGCATATGTGAGTTTTCCGAATTGTGTTCCCCAGTCCCCTATATAATTAATTCCTATACAATTGTATCCGAGAAATTTGTAGATATTGTAGAGGCTTTGTCCGATTATCGTTGAGAGTAAATGGTGTGCTCCTAGCGGTTTTGCGATGTTTGGCTGGGAGTAATCGATCACAATATTTTTTTCGTTCGGTTTGCCTGATCCATATTTATCTTTTTCTTTGAGGACTTTTTCGAGTTCGCTGTTTAGTGTTTTTCCTGAAATATAAAAATTGATAAAACCTGGTCCTGCAATTTCTGCTTTTTCTATTAATTCATTTTCTTCGAGGTTGTCTATGATTGTTTTTGCAATTTCTTGAGGTGGTTTTCCCAGATCTTTTGTTATTTGGAGTGCAATGTTTGATGCGTAATCTCCGTGAGATTCATCTGATGGATATTCGATTTTTACTTCTTTTTCAACTTTGCCAAAAGCCTTTTCCACGGCTTTCTCAAGCAGTTTTTTGATTTGAGCTTCTAGAAGTGATTCGTCAGAAATGGTGGTTCTATTGGAATGCGGCTCGGATTTGATTTTGGACTTCCCGGACTTCTGAGCTTTTTTTTTTGACTCCATTTGCTGGAAGTGTGCTTTTTCTTGTTGTGGAACTCTGGAGTCATCGGCGTTCATCCTTCCTTCGACGCCGAGGTCTAGACTCGGATTTTCTTCTGTGAGAATACTTGTGGTTATTTCGCCTCCTATATATTTACCAATTCCATTTTGGATTTCTTTGAGAACTTTTCCGAATTCGTCCATGTGCATTTTGCTCAAATCTTCTACAAAGAGCACTGCGTTTACTGTTTTGTTTGTGAATTTAGTTCTTTCGCATTCTCTGTGGTTCCAATATCTGCATGTTATTCCCCCATTGTCCATGTATGCGATTTCTCCTTCGCCTGCTGTTTCTATATCAATTGATCCGATTGGACGGAATGCTTCGCCACCTTTTGTGTATTTCAAATTCAGATCTCCGCATAACCAATCAATATCTTCTCCTCCGATTGGAAGGAAATATTTGAGTGAATAGTAATTATAGAGATCTACTAGTGCGTTAATGTGTGGAATTTCTTTTCCATTTGTCACTCTTTTTAGAAGTGCGGAAATGGAAGGCATATTCTTTCTTGGATTAATCCCGAATCTCCCATAAGCTTTGTCCCAATCTGCGATGAATGACTCCATGTGAAGATCTACATCCTTATACTGTTTTTCCCTTTGTGCACAAATACCTCGAAGCAGGCTTTCTACTCCTGAAACTCTCTTTGAATTATTTATTCCTTTAATAAGGATTGCCCCAATTTTCAAATCCGGATATTGCTGAAAGATTTCCTTGTCAATATTGAAATTCATGTGGCTATATTACTTTAATTGCCCTTTAATTCAAAGCTGAATTTGTGGTATCATGATGGGGTATTTGATAAATTTATGTATCCTCAAATTCTCACATTAATCGTTCTAATAATCCTATCTGCCATATTTTCGGGCAGCGAAACTGCATTGGTTTCTTTGACGAAGTCAAAAGTTGACGAATTAGTGGTAAAGAAAGCGCGGAACAGTAAGATTTTGAAGAAGCTCAAATCAGATCCACATAAACTCCTTATTACTATCTTGATTGGGAATAATATTGTTAATATTGGAGCCAGTGCTTATGCTGCTGTGCTTTTTACTGATCTTTTTGGTTCAAATGCTATTGGGGTAGCCACTGGAGTGATGACATTCTTTATTCTAGTATTCGGGGAAATTACGCCGAAGTCTTTTGCTCATATGCACTCTGTAGGCGTTTCTTTATTCATGGCGCGTCCTATTTATTATCTCCAAATTGTACTTTTCCCATTTGTTTGGGTGTTTGATAAAATTGTGGATTTCACTAATTATCTATTTGGAAGTAAGACTCAATTTTCTGTTACTGAAGGGGAAATTGTAGCAATGCTAAAGATCGGTGCACAGGAGGGTTCGATTCAAAAACAAGAGAAGGAATTGATCGAAAATGTGCTTGAATTTAATGATATTGAAGTTGAGGAGGTAATGACTCCGAGGGTTGCTATAGAAGCTCTCGATAGTGATATGACTATAAAGGAGGCGGTTGCATTTGCTATTAAACATTCTCACTCTCGCCTTCCTGTATATAAAAAGGATATCGATAGCATTATTGGTGTTATCTCTATAAAGGAGTTACTGAAATATTCCGAAGAATATTCTAGTATTAAAAAGATTGAGAAATTAAAATTGGTCCCTCCCCTACAGGTTCCATTATCAAAAAAAATTGATAAGCTTTTCAGCGAGTTTCAGAGAAGACATCAACATATTGCAATTGTGATTGATGATCATGGTGGAACTGCCGGGCTTGTTACTATGGAGGATCTGCTTGAAGAAATAGTTGGAGAGATTGTGGATGAAAATGATGTAGCTGAAAAACCTATAGAGATTATTGATGGGAAGACAATTCATACAACTGGGGCTGCGTTGGTGGAAGATGTAAATGACTTCTTTAGGATAAAATTAAATGCTAATGATCGCGATACTATTAATACAATGATAACTGATCACCTTCATAGATTTCCTCGAGAAGGTGAAGTAATTAAGCTCAAAAGAGTTAAGATTTTAGTTATGGAAGTAGTGAAAAACGTGGCAAAGAAGGTAAAAATCACGAAAACAAGTCAACTTAATATCATTCGATAACATTTTCAGCGCTAAGTCAACCTCGACTCCATGATAATCCCTTGGTAGGGAATTGATTTATGAGCCGTTTTTTGGTATACTAATATGATAAAAATTAAACAAAAACAAAAATGAAAAGAATAATCCGATCAATGTTTTCAGTACTAGGAGTAGTTGCAATAACTGCTCTAATGGCATCTCCGGCTTTCGCTCAAGACACAGAAAGTCCTAGTGATGTCGAAAATTTCCAGGGTACGGCCTATAATGGGGCTTTACAACTTACCTGGGATGCAGCGACCGACGATACTGGTATCGTAGGTTACTATGTCCACTATGGTGTAGAAACCGTAGACGAGGCTGGTGAAACTTATGATGACTTCCAGGATGCAGGGAACGTCACTGAGTATTCACTGACTGGACTAGATAACGACACTGAATATTTCTTGTCAGTGGTTGCGTTCGATGCAGAGGATAATGAAAGTATGAGATGGGCAGAAGAGATCTCTTTGACTCCAACAGAATCTGCTGGAGACTACTCAGACTCAGAAGCACCAACTGTTTCTGGAGCGGAAGCTCTAAACAACGTAGAGGTTAGAGTTGTTTTCTCAGAAGCTGTTGTTCTTCCTAGTGAAGATGCTCAAGATGCTTTCCAAATCGAAGACGACGATCTTCTAGAACCATTAGTAGTTACAGCTGCTGTAATGGACGATGAAGACGGAAGTGGAGCTTCTGTAATCCTTACAACTGAAGAACAGGTCGGAGGTGCTACATATACATTAACTGTTGGCGTAGAAGTTGAAGATAACACTGGTAACCCTATTAATAGTGGAACAAGCGACACAGCAATTTTTACTGGAAGCGGAGAAGCGATGGCTGCAACTGATGATGTTGAGCCAGAACTAGTTAGTGCTGAAGTAGTTGATAATGCAAATATTAAAGTAGAATTTACTGAAGCGATCGTTTTGAATATCGATCCTTCAGAAAACTTCATGATTGTTGAGGAAGATGATGTTACATCAATCCTTACTGTTTTAGGTGTTGAGTTGGTTGCAAATAGTGATGGTGTTGAAGATGCTGCCGCTATGATCACTACAGCTCCTCAAAGTGAAGTTTCATATGTTGTGACTGCTGTAGAAGTTGAAGATGAATCTGGAAATGAAGTGGCTGCTGCAAAAAGTAGCGCTTTGTTTGACGGTATAGCTGCTGAAGAAGATGACGTAGCAGATGACGATGATGCTGATGATGACGATGACGATGATGTAGTTGAAGACGTAGATGCTCC
>JAOZTS010000076.1 GCA_029939035.1 Candidatus Altimarinota bacterium
TGGGAAATTTTTGAGCCTTAAGCAGTTTTTCATAATTGCATTTATTAAAGTGTATCTTTTATTTCCCCTTCTTTTTCGATTAATTCTATATTGGCATCTTCTAAGGCCCCCTTCATATTTTCCCCCGCCTTCCCCATTACTACCTTACCAACCCCTTTGTCGGCTAACATTTTTGTAACTCCGAATCCTGCTCCTCCACCTCCTACCGCAAATGGATTTTTGATGGATTCAATTAGTTCGTTTTCTTCGTTGAACACCAAGTAATACGGAGCGCGACCTCCTTTTTCAAAGATCTCCCCTTCTGTACTGTCATTTGTTGATGCGATTGCAGTTTTCATTTTTTGTAGGTTAAAGATTTTTCGACAAGGATTCCGTTTATAACGGAAAAAATGACCATATATATGCTGAGAATTATAGTAAATTTTAGACTAAAATAGTAAATCATTAGAGGTAAAAGTTGGATTTTGATGGCTCTATTATATAAGAATGTTGCGATTAATGAGTTTTTCATTCCTTTTTCCTTGAAATCTGCGAGAAGTGGATACCACATGTAAATTGGGCCTGCTGAGAGAATTCCGAAAACAATCGACAGGAAAAAACCGGAAATACCGGAGTTATGCCCTAAATACTTTGTAATTTTCTTTGTTTCCAATAAGAGATTTGAAAAGAACATAATTATAAATACTATCAAAATGATAGGAACTACCTCCTTTAAAAGTTCCACAAATCTACTCAAAGCCACAATAAAAAGATCAAAATTTAAAATTGCACAAACCAAATATAGAAATATTATCAATATCAAGAATTTTAGACCACCGTTGATTTTTGAAAATATTTTTATATTCATAATATAGTAAGAGTATATGACGTTAAAATTGCAATAATTATGGCACTTATAAAGCTGAAAGCATTTCTGGATATCGCAAATTTGCGGCCAAGCATAAGAGATTCCGCAGGTAACTGAACAAGTCCAACAGTCACCCAAGATAAAATAAAGGCGGTGATGCCTATTAAACCTACCCCTTGATTCATTAATTCCCCTCCGATAACGTAGCTATTCAATGGATTACCTGCGGCAATACTTCCAAAAATGGCACCCAACAGAGGATCCAGAAAACCATGGTTGGTAAAAACTTTTCCGTAAAGATCTTTTGGGATGATTTCAATTATTAAAGTTATAAACAGGAGAACCCCCAGTAGTATTGGGAGACTATTTTTGATAGCGTTCCAGGTTTTCCGAGCGGCTTCTTTTGCCTTTGTCGATGGCATATCCTATTGACCGTGTAAAGTGATAAGGGTAGTGTGGTTATGGGAATTGTCTCATAACTGTATTCTCGTGACAAGACCAAAAATACATAGAAAAATAGCAATTAACCCTGAAGTAACTTTCTTTAAACCGAGTGGTATTCCGATGAGGTTTTTGGAACAAGTAGATTTGTCTTTGGATGAACTGGAAACTATAAGATTAAAACACCATGAAGGAGTAGATATGACACATGGTGCTAAAAAAATGAGAATTTCGAAATCTACGTTCCAACGGTTACTTGTATCTGGTTGTAAGAAGATTGCCGATGCTTTGATTAATGGAAAGTCTATTAAAATTCATAAAATAATTGATTTTAATTTTCCTGACCCGGGCAATCAGCCAAAATAATTTACACTAAGGCTCATCAACAGCAGGAGCTGTGTTTTTGATAGTTTTTGTAAATTGTACGATACCAAAAGTAAATGCTAGGCCGTCTGCGATGATAATTGGCATTGCTTCTATCAATACTCCATAGATTAATCCTAATGCAGAGCTTGAAATGTAAATCGTGATTATGAAAACTTGAGATCTTTGGATACAATGCGCACATATTCATTTAACTTACTTTTAACATGAAAAAATTATTGATTGCGTTGATGGTGTCTGCTTTCGTTTTTGGCAGTGCTGTAGCTTCTGCAGGTACTTTTACGGATGTGTCTGATTATCACGATAACTTTTTAGCAATTGAGTATTTGGCAGATACGGGGACGTTGGTTGGGTATGGAGATGGGATTTTTGCTCCTGATGGAGATATAAATCGTGCGGAGTTGATGAAGGTGCTGGTTTTGGGACAGGGAATTGAGCCTGATGCAAGCGAGTACTCGAACTGTTATCCTGATGTTGCTGATGAATGGTTTGCGCCGTTTGTTTGTTATGCAACTGAGCAGGGATGGGTAGATGGATATCCGGATGGGACTTTTAAACCTGGGGATAATGTGAAGAAGGTCGAGGCGGTGAAGATGCTTGTAAATGCGCGTGGGTTGGATGGTGAATTGCCTGAATCGGTTGATGAGGATCTTTTTGGCGATACTGATAACGATGCGTGGTATGCACCTTATTTGCATGTAGCGAAAATGATGAATTTGTTGGAGGAAACTGGAGGTAATTTTGATCCTTCGGATAAAATGAATCGTGGTGGTGTTGCTGAACAGATTTTCAGGACTTTAGTTGTAGAAGATATGGAACTTGATGAGTTTGATGAGGATTCTCGAAATGAATTTTTGGGGATTGAGGAGATCGTGATTTCAATGGAGCCTGGAGCTTTTGTTTATAGAGTTGAAGTTGATGATTTTGAGAATATGGAGCTAGTTGACTTCCCTACCGCAGAGGAATACTACAATTGGCCAAAGGCGGCTGTTTGGGAAGATCGTTTGTTTTACTTGTCTTTTCCTCATGTTCTAGAATATAGCTGGAGTGGAGAACTTCTTGGGTATACAGATTTGGACGAGGTTGAATGTTCAACTGATATGGAATTAGTTGGAGATGATCTTTTTGTAGCTTGTAGAGATGTTGGCATATATCAAATTGATTTAAATACGAATGAGGTTACAGACTTTTATGATTCATCTGACGGGCTTTTGAGTTTGCAGAATCCTGACCTTGGTCATAGTGGAGACGTTTTATGGATGGGAACTTTTGATGGATTAGCAAAAATTTATCCGGAAACTGGTGAAGTCGTTTTCTATGATGACGAACTTGGTGTTGAGGGAAAATTGGGCACAAGAGTATTCGCAAGAGGTAGTGAAGTTTGGATAACTATCACGGCAAATGCTTATAGCCCTGGGTATGCGATGAGATATGATTACGAGAATGATTCATGGGATGCCTATGGCCCTGAGGATTTCAAAACTGAGAGTACTGATCGAATAGATTTTAATAATTTCATTGTTTCTGATGATGGTGTGTATGTAACTTTCCAAGATGGTGGCCCAAGCAAAGTAATGCTGAAGAAGTTTAATCCAGACACTGATGCTTGGGACGAAATTTATTTCGATGCTTATACAGAATTTAATGAAAATTTCGAATCATATTTGCCAGCACCAGAGACTTATAAATCTGTTGTTTATGAGAACTGGGGGTATGGCCAATATGTTGATGCGCAAATCTACGATGGGGATGAGTGGGTTACTGTAGATTTAGACGTATACAATTTTATAGACTTTGTATATGACGAGGTTGATAAGTATTATTTATTAGGATCAAGTGCCCTTTATTCCTTTTTGGAGACAGACCGTTTGCCAGAGAAAATTGCTGATAGCGTGAATATTTGGACGACCAATTTTTCTGAATTATTTATCGATGAGGAAAATAAGTATGTTGTTTTCTTTTCTGCAGAAATGAATGAAATGATGGGAACTTGGACTGCGATGAGTGTTGGAGTCTACGATGTGGATAGTGGAGAATTTTTTGATGATTATTTGGAATTCGATTCTGACTTTGCATTAGAATATGACGAAGATTGGAATATTGTTTTCAATTTTGGACAGCCAGTGTTTGACTATGAAAATGAAATGATCTATTTGAGTGTTGAAGGAATCGGAGATTTGGAAGTAGATATTGAAGGAGAAATCTTTAGATTTCAAAACAACTAGAAAGTATTTGTTATTTGCTGCTCCTCGAACGGGATTGGATTCGGCTGTTGCTGAATGTTTAGAGGAGCTGTTGGAGAAACTGGTCTTCTGCCTCTTATAGCGTTTTGGCGAGCCTCTTTTGCTCTGTTCAGGGCGCGGAAGTGGAATTTTGCATTTGGAACTTTGTGGAAAGTTTTGATTGTATCTGATGCGGTTAGGAATATCTTTATGTCACCGTATTGTAGCAGACTAGGAAAAACGCCTTCTTGAACTTTTTCTATATTCTGGATTTGAGCCATGTCGATTGAATCCTGGTTGTCTGTAAAAAAGAGGGTTTTATGGTGATCAATTACTCTTGAATCTGTTATTACTCCCACGTTAATAAAATAATTCAGCATCTTAATAAAAAAACGGTGCATGTACACCGTTCCAAACAAGTAAACTGTAAAGAATAACAGCTTAATTTCGCGGCTCCCTTGTAGTACGTCTTGAATCGTGTTCATCTTGAGCATCAGGTACGCGATGGCAGACACAAAAATTACAAAAAACACCATTTCCCTGAGCAAATCGATCCAATGATGTCGGAAAAAATACAAAAATTGCTCATCTGTCTGCTGTCCTTTGAAAATTTTATCCTTGTTGTTTGGTTGTATTACAGGGTCCATAAAAACCAAATGGTAAATAGTAAATGGAATACGGTAAATGCGCCATGCGTTATGCATACGTGCTTTTTATCAATTATCCCGAACATTTTTGTGTATTTTAGCTCTGGGAATCGATATTTTTTGTTATACAAGAAGAGTCTGCTCAATGTGAGGAGAAAAAAGATAATTGAGCCTGAAACCACTAGAACCTTTAGAGTAGTGAAAAGAGACATATCTTTTGTTTTTTAGAATTTGTCCTTTCGGTTCTTGACTTTGCATACTCGCTTTCGCGATTGCTGAACTTGCCCACTTGTATTGTAGGAGATTGTTGCCTTTTCGTCAACTTTTATTGCTACCTTACTACGCCTTCTTCGACAGAGGCTTCGTATTGCAGATCAGGAGCTTCGTCTTTGAGATCATTGGTCTGGTCTTCAATTTTCTTGATATAGCCTTGATATTGGCTTGTCGATCCCAATCCAATTAGAGCACTCACGCCTACTACGGCAGCTATAATCACAATAATCACTGCGATTATGATTCCTTTGCTTCTAAAAGGTGAAGCTGGTTGTGGCTCTGAAAGTTTAAGCTGAATATTTGGTTTTGTTTGTGGTGTTTCTTCTGGCGACATATTATTACTTTTTACGTGATAAGAATAATCCTCCTAATGGGAATAATAGATAAATTAGTACTGGAGGTCCGGTTTCTGCAGTAACTCCCGTCTCAGCGTTTTGCAGAGCTACTGTTGCTGCTGCTTGAGACTGTTGTGGGGTGACTGTAGTTGTAACTGATGTGACTACTGGCTCTACTATCGCATCTGACTCTACAACGTCTTCGAAATCTTCAGCTAATGCGGCGTATAGTGCTTTTACATCTCCGCTTTTTATATCTATTACTTCACCATCATCTGGATCTTTTGCATAAATTTTGTATTGATACTCTCCTGAGGCCACCACATCTGTTCCGTCTGTTCCATCCCACCAAACGTAGTAATCCCCTGCTTCAACGTCTTCGTCAGAAAGTAATTCATAGC
>JAOZTS010000009.1 GCA_029939035.1 Candidatus Altimarinota bacterium
ATGTTGAGAGTATTTCTGAGATTGCGAAGGCTTGTGCGGATGCAGGAGCTGATGGGTTTTGCGCAATAAATACTTATGGACCGGGAATGGTGATCGATATAGATCTTCGAATGCCTGTTTTGAAGAATAAAGTAGGTGGAGTTTCGGGTCCTGGAATTAAGCCATTAGCTGTGAAAGCTGTTTATGATGTTTTCAAGGCGACTGGTTTGCCAATTATTGGAACTGGAGGCGTGACGACCGGTGAAGATGCTATCGAGATGATGATGGCAGGAGCTCGATTAGTTGGAATGGGAACAATGGTTTACTACAGAGGATCTGAAGGGTTTGGAGAAGTTGTGAAGGAGATGGATGCGTGGTGTGAAAAAAATGGAGTAAAGAATATTGAGGAGATTATTGGAGCAGTAAAATAATTATTTATGAATATAAAAACATTTGATTCTAGACCGGTTGCATTACCGATAAAGAAGATAGTAAAGGAGAACGAAACTACGAATACTTATGTTTTTGAGTATTTTTTGGGAAGTAAGCCGGGGCAGTTCGTGATGATGTGGATTCCGGGTATTGATGAGAAACCGTTTTCTGTCGCTTTTGATGATGGAAATGAGTTTTGGCTAACAATTTGTAATGTTGGGGGTTCGACTGCGGAATTATTCAAGATGAAAGAGGGCGATAAGGTGGGGATTCGTGGACCTTTTGGAACTGCTTATAAATTTGATGAGGGAGACCATTTGGCTCTAGTTGCTGGGGGATATGGAGCGGCGCCAATGTACAATGTTGCGAATGAAGCTGTGAAAAAAGGATGTAAGGTTGAGTTTTTGGTGGGAGCGCGGAGTGAAAATTTGCTTTTGTATACTCACAAAGTTTTGGGACTAGGAAGTAATGTGAAATTGCATATTTCTACTGACGATGGTTCTGCCGGATTCAAAGGATTTATCACTCAAGTACTCGAAGAAGTTTTAGAGAAGGAAAAAGTGAATAAAGTGTTTACTTGTGGACCGGAGGTGATGATGCAGGCTGTTGGGAAAGTTGCGGATGCAGCTGATCGTGATTGCTATCTGTCGATGGAAAAGTATATGAAATGTGGAATTGGGGTTTGTGGACAATGTACGATTGACGATACTGGTGTGCTTGCTTGTCAGGATGGACCGGTCATGAATTATGACGATGTGAAGGATTTGCCGGAGTTTGGAAAATACCACAGAGATAGCGTGGGAAAGAAAAAACATTATTAACTTAAATATATGAAACAGTACAAACAAGATTTTATTGAATTATTGGTGCAGGCCGAAGCCTTGAAATTTGGTGAATTTACTCTTAAAAGTGGAAGAATAGCTCCATATTTTTTGAATATTGGTAGTTTTTATACGGGTGAATTATTTTCGAAGTTGGGGGAGGCATATGTGGAAGCTTTATTGGATTCGGATATTGATGCTGATGTGATTTTTGGACCAGCATATAAAGGGATTCCATTATCTGTGGTGATGACTTCGATTTTGTATTCGAAACACAATGTTAACAAGAAATATTGTTTTGATAGGAAAGAAGTTAAGGAATATGGAATGAAGGATGCACTTATTGGGGCTCCTTTGGATGAAAATACAAGTGTGATCATGGTCGATGATGTTATTACTGCTGGTACAGCTATTCGTGAAAGTGTTGAGACTTTGAAGAAAAATGGTAATCCGAAAGTTAAAGGAGTTTTGATAGCTATGGATAGAATGGAAAAAAATAATGATGGGATAGGTGCTCTTAAAGCGATTGAGGAAGATTTTGGCTTTCCTGTTTTTTCAATTGTGAATTTGGATGAAGCAATTGAAGCCTTATACAATAAGGAAGTAGGTGGAAAAGTCTATATTGATGATGAAATGATGGAGGTGATAAAAAAGTATAGGGCTGAATATGGAGTGTGATTCATCTTAAATAGATTTCTTTTCGATGTTTGATGTTTAAGACCATGAGGATTTGTATGTGTCCTGATTTGTTTATTTTGCATATTGCCCTGTAATCTCCTATTCGAAATCTGTATTTGTTTTTTCCAAAGTTTATTAGAGGTTTTGCGTATTTGAAGATTTCTTTTTGTTGTGAGAAAAAGTGAATTTTTTTGATTATTCTTTGGGCTGTTTTTTTTTCGATTCTTCTAAGGTCTTTTAGAGAATTTTCTGAATATTTTACTTTGTGCATAATTAGATTAAACCAAATTCTTTCATTACTTCGTCTTGTGTGTAGAATTTGCCTTCTTTTATTTGTTTTTCGGATTCTTTAATCTCTTCTGAAAGCTTTACATAAGCATATTGTTTTTCGTCTAAAGGGCTGATTTCCAGTACTGGTACATTTTTTTTCATAATTATGTAGCGAATTTTCTTTTTATTCGCTTCCTTGGTGTATTTTGACATATTTTGTCGGAACTCTTTCATTCCGACGAATTGTGTAGTCATTTCTCCCTTAGTTAAGTGTACCTTAAGTGTACACCATGGAATTGTTTTTTGCAATGCTTCGATTGTTTGATTTCTTATACTAAACTGGTTGACAAAATCGGCATTACAGTTTAGATTACTCTCCTTTTTAACTAAATATGCTACGTAATCAAATGGAAGGTATTCCACCAAAAAAAGACCCGAAAGATCCAAAAGAGCTTTTGGGAGCTGAGAGTGCAGAGCAAATCTGGGCTGATTTTTGGGAAGGAGAAAATGGGTTGAAGCATAGTGGTTGGATAGGTGGAGTGGATATTGATGAGGTAGATGAATATGGATTTGTTGATTATGAAAACTTAGATGTTGATTTGGGTCTTGTTAATGAACAAACATTAGAGATTCGAGATGGCCTGAAAGCGTTTTTGGAAGGTCTTCGTGACAAGGGTGGTGTGGGAGTTGCTAATTATGTTGATGAGTTGGGTATAAGAGTTACTGATGATGAGGATAATGATGTTGGTGATGTTTGGATGAGAGGAGCAACGGCTCTTAGTACTACTGAAGTTGATGAATTGTGGAATGGTGAGGAGGGTAGAGATGCATTAGAGAGAGGTCTAAAGAATGTGAGGAGAAATTTTTTAAAGTCATTTACCCTAGCTGCTATTATGGAGGGTTGTAATAGTTTTGAGGAGTGTAAGACTTGTTATGATCAGTGGAAAGATATTGATGAATTTGAAGTTTTTGTTAGTGCTCCGGTTTTTACTGCATGGTTGAGTAGGGCTGTGGGTTGGGATCAAAAGAGGGAAGTTTTAATGGAATTTGAATATTTTGGTCTTCCTTATGGAGATGAATTTATTGAGGCATTCTTTGATGGTGCTGAAACTCTTGAAGATCAGAAAGTTCTAGTTAGGCAGTTATTGGATGATGAAGAAATTAGTGAGGGTTACAAAAATGCAGGATTTTTTTATGCATGGTTGAGAAGAGAAAAAACGGCTGCAGGTAAGGGTGAAATATTTATGATTCAAACAGGAGAATATAAATTGAAGTTTAGTAATTTCAATGTTCTTGGGATGTTGCTTAATCTTGATAGTTTTAATGAATTTAAAAAAGTGTTTGCGTACTTACAAACCAATTCAGATACTGCAAAAATGATTAGAGATCGTGGTTTTTTACTTACATTAATGCATAAGGATAATTTTACTTTAGGGCAGAAAATTAAAATCATAGATTTATATAAGAAAATTGATATTGAAGTTGATGATGAGTGTATGAGAGCAATCTGGGAACCAATGAATGATTTGACTACTTTTCGCAAAAGTTTTGGAAGAATGGCAGAGGTTTATAGACTTGAAATGAAGGGAGTTTTTCCTGCTGAGTTTATTAAGAAATACTTATCTTTATCTTCTGCTGATGGAATTGAGTCGTTAAAGGAGGCTTGTGTGAATATCAAGAAAAGTGGAGCTGTAATTACAGAAGAAATTGTGAAGGGGATGTCATTTTCAGATGGTTATGCTGCGGTGATTTTGGATGATTCTGATTTTGATAAACATCCAGTAGTTAGGCTTTATGCAGTTATGAAAGTTATTGGGGAAGTTTGGAAAAATGGTGATTATCCTGGTCCTAGGATTTTAGAAACGGTAGAAGCTTTACCTAAGTATGAAAAAGAGATTTTGAAAGGAAAGATGGAAAGATTTTTTAATAAAAATGATGTAGATATTGAAGATGAATATATTCATTATTGTCTTGGTGATGAGATTGAATATGATGTTTATCCGGCAAGTGATGATATGGAGCCAATACTTGAGAGAGATTTTGATCCTTGGCTTGAGCTTTACGGAAAGGTTTGTCAAAGGAATTTGGATTTTTATTCAAAGGGTGTGGATGTTGCGATTAAGGAGAATAAGGTTTTTGATCGTAATGCTATGGGAATGTTTAAAGGGATGCCGCAAAAGCTTATTCCAAAATTGAGGGCGGCGATTTCAGAGCTTGTGGACGCTGAACAGGCTAAGGCTGATGGTCTCAGATCTGAGGATGCAGGAGTTGAAGCTTTGGATAGATATTTGGGACGAATGGCCCAGAAGAAGAAGGCGAAAGGTAAGAAAAGGAAGGGGCGCAGACGATAAATTGTTCCAGGTTGGTGTGGGGCTGTGATATACTCCCAGACGAAATAATTAATAACTTTTTTTGTTATGTCTGATAAGAATTTTGCAGATAGATTAATTGCTGCGGTGAAGGAGAAGGGGAATCCTATTTGTGTGGGCTTGGATCCTAGATTGGAATTGATTCCTAAACATTTGAAAAAGAAAGCTCTTGAGGCTGGAGGAACGCCAATGAAGGCTGCGTCTGAGGCGATTTTGGAGTTTAATAAAGGGATTCTTGATGCTGTGGCGGATATTGTGCCGGTTGTGAAACCTCAGATAGCGTTTTATGAATTGTTTGGACACGATGGAGTTTGGGCATATCAGGAAACGTTGAAATATGCGAAGGCGAAGGGTCTGATCACTATTGCAGATGCGAAGCGGAATGATATTGGTTCGACTGCTGCGGCTTATGCGCAGGCGTTTTTGGGAGAAGTAGAGATGTTTGAGGATATGGGACAGGAGGTTGTGGTGCCGATTTTCGATGCTGATTCGATCACTGTGAATGCTTATCTTGGGTGGGACGGGATAAAGCCGTTTGTGGAAGAAGGAGCGAAATATGGAAAAGGATTTTTTGCTTTGGTGAAGACTTCGAATCCATCGGGAGCGGATTTGCAGGATTTGGAATTGAAAGAAGGTGGTCAGATTTATGAGGTGATGGGGAATTTGATGGATAGTTGGGGAGCTGATTATATAGGGGAAAGTGGATATAGTTTGGCTGGGGCAGTTGTGGGGGCGACTTATCCGGCTCAGGCTGCGGCGTTGCGAAAAATTATGCCAAAGGCGATCTTTTTAGTTCCTGGTTATGGAGCTCAAGGTGGGGGAGCTGAGGATGTGAAGCCTTGTTTTAATTCAGATGGATTGGGTGCGGTTGTGAATTCTTCGAGGGGGATTACTTTTGCTTACACAAAGAAGGACGGTTTTGACGAAATGGCGTATGCGGAAGCGGCGAGAGAGGCTGTTGAGGATATGAAGAAGGATTTAGAGGGAGTTTTGTAGTTCTTTCCAATCTTCTAATGTTAGATGCTCCGCTCTTTTGTCTTGGAGGTTGAGTTTTGTGAGGGCTTCTTTGTGTTGGTTGAGGGAGTTTGAGAGTTTTTTGCGGGATAGGGAGAATGCTTGGTGTGCGAGCTTGAAGAAGGCTTTGTAGTCTTCTATGATCGGTTTTTTGAAGACTTCGATTTCGAGGATTGCAGAGTCTACTTTTGGTCGTGGTCTGAATGCTGAGGGGGGGACTATGTCGATGATGCGTGGTTTGCCGAAGTTTTGGACGTGGAGAGCGAGGACGCTCATTTTTTTGTTGGCGCAGATCTTTTTGGCTACTTCTTTTTGGACTAGGAGAACTATTTTGGTTGGGCGGTTGTCTGTGTGTAGAAAATGGGAAATTAGGGGAGAAGTGATGTAATAGGGGATGTTTGCGACGAGTTTGTAGGGAGTTTGGGGTGGTGGGAAATCGAGTGCGTTTTGGTGAATGAGTTCGATGTTGTCGTGGAGGGCGAATACTACTTTTAGACCTGGAATTAATCCTTTGTCGAGTTCGATGGTTGTGACTTTTTTTGCTGATTTGGCGAGTTCTTCGGTTAGGATTCCGTGGCCTGGACCGACTTCGACGATTTCGTCACTTGATGAAATGTCTGCAGTTTCGATTATTTTTTCTAAAACCGATCTGTCTTGTAGAAAGTTTTGTCCTAGGGATTTCTTTGCTCTCATTTTTTTCATTGTTTGATTTTTACTAATTTCAATTGTTCTGTTTTACCGCTTATTATAGAGATTTGGTCGCGTTGGACTCCTAGTTCTTTGCTTAGGAATTTTATTAGTTCTGCGTTAGCTTTTCCGCGTTCTGGGACTGCCTTTATTCGGATTTTAATTGTTTCGTCGTCTAAAATTTCTACAACTTCGTTCTTTGGACTTTTGGGTAGAACTTTAATTCTTAAGTAACCTGATTTTGGAAGTTCAATCTGCATAAGCTCTTACAAATAATTTTCTGACTTCTTCTATGGCAAAGAAAACGAATGCCGAGAATCCGATGATCTGCCAGTCGAGATTGCTTAAAGTGTTTAGTTGGAGGTATGTGTAAGCTGGCTCAAAGGTTATCAGGAAGTACATTACTAGGATGGCGATTACTGATGTGAAGATTAGGAATGGATTTGAGAATAAGCTTATTTGGAAAAATGATTTCGTTTTGTTGCGTAGGTTGAAGGCGTTGATGATTAGTAATAGGACTAGTAGGGTTATGGAAATTGCTGCGGCTTTTTCCCATGTTGCTGAGTTTTCTGGCAGAGTTTCTCCGATGTTCCATCCGTATCTGATTAGGCTTGAGAGGTATGTGATGGTTAGAATTAACCCCATGGACAAGCTGTTTATGATGAGTGCTGTTAGAGATTTTTTGTTTATGAGTCTGAGCTTTTCGGGGTGGTATTTGCTGCTCATGACGTCTTCTTCGATTCTGTTTACTCGGAGTGAAAATTCGAGGATTAGGTTTATGAAAATGTCTATTCCTAGGATTAGGATGATGAGTAGAGGGGCAGGAGCTTTGAGAATTAGGGCTACTGCTAGGACGAGGAGTTCTGAGAATTTGCAGGCGATGGCGTGGTGGGAGAATTTTTGGTAGTTTTTATTGATGATTCTTCCCTTTCTGATGCCTTCTACAATTTTTGAGAAGCCAAGTCGACGTTTTTTGTTTATTACTGCTACAGTTTGGCCTTGGAATCGGAGAGTGTCGATTATTCGTTGTTTGTCTGCGGATTTTAGCTCTGCGAAGATATAGTCTTTTTCTTTGTTTGCTAGCATTTTGTATAGTTTGTCGTTGCTGATGCTGCGTAAATATTCTCCGGTTACTGTTTCAAAGTATTGTGGATTGATGAGATTTTGTTTTCGTCCGATTGCTATAGCTTTGCGCTCTTTTACTCGTGTGAGAATGTAGGTTTTGATTCCGGATTGTTTGATTAAGTCGATGGATTCGGTGAGATTTTCTTTGAGAGGATTGGTTACTCCCATGATGCCGAGGAAGGTCATTTCGTTTTCGGCAAATTGTTCGGTGTATTCGTTTTGTCGTTTGAGTGGTAGTGGTTTGTAGGCGAATGCTATTACTTTTTGGCCGTTTTTGTTTAATTGTTTAACTCTTTTGCGTAATTTTCTTCTGGTTTGGCTGTCGATTTCGTGTTTTTTCCCGTTGATTGTGTGTTTCGAACATTTTTTGAGAATGTCGTATGCGTTTCCTTTTGAGAATGCGAAGATTTCTTTTGTTTTGCGATTAATTGTGATTATTGTGGATAGTTTCTTTTCTGGGTGTGTTGGAAGTTTTTGGATTACTTCGTAGTCTTGTTCGGTTTTGTGCTTGTTAAAGCCACATTCCATGATTAGCTTTTTGATGGTTTCTTCTGCCAGTTTTGTTTTTTGGAAGTGGCAGAGGAATGTAGTTGTCGCGATAAATCGGAACATGTCGTCTTTTAGGAGCTCTTCTTTTTCGACCATCATTGGTTCTTTGTCTTTTGTGGTGTCTGTGATTTTTATGAATCTGCTTTTGTCTTTTATTTTTCCTTTATATTTGTCGTAAAAGAATGTTCTGACCGCAAAATCGCTGTCAGTTAATGTTCCAGTGACATTTGTGCAAATTGCTGTGGTTTCTCCGAGTCTTGGATTGAATTTTGAGAAAATTCTACTGAATCTGTTTATGAAAACTAGACTCAATGGAGTTATTGAGAGGAATACTAGTACTACTTTTATTATAATGCTTTGCATATTATTTTAGTTTGTTTTTGCGCCAGGTCTCGATTTTTTTGTGATGTCCTGAAAGTAGAACTTCTGGAACATCCATTCCTTTGAAGGTGGCTGGGCGTGTGTAATGAGGGTACTCTTTTTTTCTGTTTAAGGCTTTGGAGAATGAATCTTCCTGGTGACTTTCTTCTTTGCCCAAAACTCCTGGGATAAGGCGGGAAATTGCGTCTGTGAGGACCATTGCCGGTAGCTCTCCGCCTGTTAATACGTAGTTTCCGATGGAAATTTCTAGATCTACGTGGAGATCACGGATTCTTTGATCAATTCCTTCATATCTTCCGCAAAGTAGTATCATGTCCTCGGATTTTGCGGCTAGCTTTTCGGCTTTTGTTTGGGAAAAAGTTTGTCCTTGTGGCGTTAGGAAGATCACAGGTCCTTTGTTGAGTTTTTTTACGTGTTGAATTGCGTCGTCGAGTGGTTGGGGAGTCATTACCATTCCGGCTCCTCCTCCAAATGGGACGTCGTCGACTCTTTTGTGCTTATTTTTTGTATAGTCGCGGATGTCGTGAACGTGGATTTCGATGAGTTTGTTTTCGATTGCTCGTTTAATAATGCTCTCTTTCAAATATGAGTCAAAAATATTGGGAAAAATTGTGAGTATGTCGAATCTCATAGTGGTATTAAGATAATGGATTTGAGGTTAATCTTCAATGGTGGGAATTTCTAATCGGTATCGAATGCCTTGATAGTCTCTGACGGATCAAAGATGTATGTTTGGCCGTCTTCTGTGTGAATAGTATAGATGTTTCCTGTAATTGTGATTTTATCTACTATGTAAGTGTTTGGTTGAAGTGTAGATGCAATTACTTTTCCTGTTTCAATTGGGCCATTTGTTATTTGTCCAAATATGTTTTTTGTTTCTTTGCTGCCTTCTACTTTTTTAAGAAAAATAATTTTACCTTCTGTTAAGTTAGTACCAATTTCTGAGATTTTGGTTGCGTCGTCGTATTCAGGCCATTGGGTTTTTGAAGTTGTTGGATTGTTGATGCATAAATCGTGAAGGGTGATGGTGATGAGATCGCCATTGCTTTCATTTTGAAGAACTGCGGCTGGGACGTTTCTACCAAAGAATGGGGTTTCAATGGCAATTGTGATTTTCCATGTTTCTTCTGTATCAGAACCTGGTATTTTTGCGTAATCTCCTATGTTAAATCCCGCCATTTCTAGTGCTTTTAGGGCAGTTTCGTGGTTTTCAGGGTGTGCTTGTTGTGGTTGTTTTAGCGGCATTTGTGTACGTCAAATAAGGTGTATTTATATAATATTTCCGTGGAAAAGTAAAGGTTTTCTAGCGTCGGAAGATTTTTCTGAGAATTCGGAGAGTTCTTGGGACTAATAGGGATGTTGAGGCAAGTCCAATGATTACGATCCAGTGGGTGAGTGAGAGAGGTACGGTTTTGAATACGTTTTGCATGAATGGAGCGTAGATCATGATTAATTGGAAGGTGAATGAGAGGATGACTGCACCTATTAGAGATTTGTTGGAAAAGAGGGATTTGATGCTGACGGATCTTTCTTCTTTGCAGACGAAGACGAAGAAAAGTTCGAACATAACTATTTGAGTGAAGACGAATGTTCTGGCGTGGGATGGTTCGTGGAGGGCAGAGAGATCGATGCCAGCGAGTGCGTCGATGCTGGAGCCGTAGAAATATACGGCGAGGTTGGCGAAGGTTTGGAAAACTACGGCGACTATTATAAAGCTGAAGAATTTCTTGAATATGCGTTCTTGTTTTGGGTGTGGCTTTTCTTCCATTATGCCTGGAGAGGCGGGGGATTGGCCGAGGGCGAGGGCTGGGAGGGCATCTGTGGCAATGTTGATCCAGAGGATTTGGAGTGGCAGAATTGGTAGAGGGAAGCCCATGATTGTTAGGAGGCCGACTGCCATGATGGTGTCGAAGTTGGCGGAAAGCATATATTTGATGAAGGCGAGGATGTTGTGGTAGATACGTCGGCCTTCTTCGATTGTGGTTACTATTGTTGAAAAGTTGTCGTCTTTTAGAACCATGTCGGCTACTTCTTTTGTGGCTTCTGTCCCTTTGATGCCCATTGCGATGCCTACGTCAGCGTGTTTGAGGGCAGGCGCGTCGTTTACGCCGTCTCCTGTGACTGCCACTACTTCGCCGCGTTTTTTTAGGAGGTCGACTATTCTGTATTTGTGTTGTGGTGAGGTGCGGGCAAAGATTTCAGTTTCTCTTAATGCTTTCTTGAGTTGGGTGTCGGTCATTTTTTCGATGTCCTTTCCTTCAAGGATGTTGTGTATTGGAAGACCAATTTGTTCGGCTATGGCTTTAGCGGTTATGGCGTTGTCACCTGTGATCATTTTGACTTTGATTCCGGCTTTTAGAGCTGTTTCTAATGAGGCTTTTACTGTTTTTCGTGGTGGGTCTAGCATTCCTACCAGTCCTACAAATATGAGATTGTTTTCATCGAATTTGTTGTTGTATGGCTTGAATGCAAAAGCGAGGACTCGCAGTGCATTTGCTGAGTATGAATCCGTAAGTTCTTGATATTTTTTTATGTCAGCCTTAGACAGTTTTTGAATTTCTCCGTTTTTATAAATCTTTGAGCATCTTTTTATTATTTCCTCGAATGCTCCTTTGGAATAGATTTCTTTCTTTTTTCCGACCTGGTGCAAGCTGGTCATCATTTTTCTTTCTGAAGTAAAAACGATTTCATCTAGTTCTTTGTGAAACTTTATATATGAAGCTTTCCTGTTTAAAACTTTGAGTGCAATTTCGGTTGGATCTCCGAGAATACTTTTCTTATCAACAAATGAATTGTTATTGTTTTCGCATATTTCGAGTAATTTTTTCTGATCAGGGGAGGTTAGTTTTATTTTTTCTTCAAATGTATATCCTTGGCCCGGGATCTTTACTTCGTTGAAACCGGTGTTTATGACTTTGACTGTCATTTCATTCAGAGTGAGGGTACCTGTTTTATCCGAACAGATAATGGTTGTGGCTCCGAGTGTTTCGATTGCATTCATTTTTCTTACAATGGCTTTCTTTTTGGCTAATGCTTGCACTCCAATTGCCAAAGTCAGTGTCACAATTATTGGCATTCCTTCCGGTATTGCTGAAACTCCTAGTGCAACTGAAGTCATGAACATGTTTATCAGTGGAATGTCTCTTGCAAAGCCGAGTCCGAATAAAATTGCAACTAATACAAGAATTATTATTCCTATTTTTTTTCCTAAAACATCTAATTGAATAGTGAGAGGGGAGCGTGTTTTTTCTTGTTTTGATACTAATTCAACTATTTTTCCGAATTCTGTGTGTACTCCAGTTTTTATTACTTTTGCTGTGGCTCTTCCTGAGGTTATGATGGTTCCTTTATATATTTTCCCCGCTCTTCCCGGTCCTGGGCACTTTCCTACAGGTACACTTTCTCCTGTGAGCATTGATTCATCTATTTTTAATGAGAAACATTCCAGAATTTCCATGTCTGCTGGATTTTTTTCACCTTCTGTCAAAACTACAATATCGTCCGGTACTAATTCGCGAATCGGTATTTCTTTTTTCTTGCCGTCTCTGATTACGATTGCGGTTCTGACTACCATTTTCTTCAAGGCTTTTACTGCGTTTTCGGCCTTGTACTCTTGGATAAATCCAATTACGGCATTCATTAACACTATTGCAAAAATCGCTAGTCCATCAATTGTTTCGTGAAATGCTAGCGAAATTGTTCCCGCAACTATTAGGATAATAATGAGGAATGAAGAGAATTGAGAAAGCAAAATCTTTAATCCTGTGTATTCAACTTTCTCTGGAAGTTCATTGTACCCAAAAGTGTGTAGTCTTTGCGTGACTTCTTTGGAGGAAAGTCCGTTTTCTATGTAAGCGGGGGACAGGGACATATTTTATTTTGAGAATGAGATGGTTGAAACATTACTAATCGCATTGTTTTCTTCGTTGTATGAGAATACATGCAGGTCGTGGTTTCCAAGTGCTAGGACTTGTGGAATTTCGAGATTGAATTTTCCTTGTGAAGCATCGGAAATTACAATCGATGAAAGAATTCGACTTTGCCAAGTTGCAAATACTATTGTTCTAGGCTCTGCGGTTCCTTTAACGTAGATTTTTCCGTAGCCACCCAATGCTTCTTCGTTCATAGAGAGAACAAGTTTTACCATGTATCCCAAATCTTGTTCGACTAATTCTAATGTTGGTGCATCAGGCACTAGGTCTTTGTCTACAATGAAACTTCTGACTGTTTTTCCTTTTACAACTACATAATATTCGCTGTTTTCTAGTGATTTTTCTAGTATGAGAATTCCTTTTCCTTCGTCATCAGTTGTTACCATTCCTTTGTAGACTTTTTCTAGATTTTCTTTCTCGATTATTTCAACATCTACTTCTTCATTTTGATTTGCACAGATTCTGATGGCTATTTTGTCTCCAGTTATAACTCCTTCTCCTAATAGTGCTATTGATGGTGAATCTGATAGGTTTTCAATTTCAGCGGAGCTTATGTTGCAATAGTATTGGACTGTTGTACCTTCTAGCGATCCTGTTTGTGATATTTCGTATGCGTCTGAGATTCCGTCTTCGTCTGAATCTATGTCTTCTGGGGTTTCAGCGAGTACTTCTGTGAGTGGCTGGAATGGTTCTTTTTGTTTTGGCAGTTGTGATTCGTATGCTTCGATTGCTGATGAAGTTTTTGCAGAAATTGTTTCGCCTGTTTCTATTGGTTCTGAGGCTGGAGATGGTACTGGTGGTTGATATACGGGTTGTGTAGGCGTTGCAGGTTGTTGAATTGGTTGATATGGTTGTTCGATTTCTACGAATGCATCTATTACATTATCAGTGGCTTCTGCGAGATTTGGTTCGCCTTCTGTGGTTTCTGGTTCTTCGGCTGGTTCCTCGGTAGGTTCTTCTTCTACAACTTCTTCTTCTGGTTCGTCTGGGGTTTCTTCGGTCTCTGAAGATCTTGAACTGCTGTTTCCACTTAAAAATGAAACTGTTCCTTGAGTTGTTTCTGCTGATGCTAGTATTGAACTTGCTTGGGCGTAGTCATCTTCTGTGGTTACTCCGTTGTTTGGAGTGGAATCTGAATCTTGTGTTGTTGAGGCTGTGACTTCTGCTGTGTTTGTGAATGATGTTTCTCCAACTGTTTCTGTAACTGAAACAGTTATTGTGAGGGCTACTTGTTCTCCGCCTGTTATGTCTCCGACTGTCCAAACTCCATTACTATATGATCCTTGGCTTGTTGACGAGGATGAGTATGAAACTGATGCTGGTAGGGTGTTGGTTACTTGGACGTTTTCTGCTGTTTCTGAGCCTGTATTTTTGAGTATGAGATTGTATTGGATTTGATCTCCTGTGTGTGGGGTTGCGGTGTCTACTGACATGGAGAGTTCGAGGTCGGATACTGTGGTGAGGAAGTGAATGTAGATTTTTCCACGGCCCCAACCTCCATCAGAGTCAAGAACTGCTCCAACCGCCAGATCGTTTATACCATCTTCATTTAGATCACCTATGTTTGCTATGGAGAATCCATACCAATCGCTATTATTTAGTGTTGGCCCGTTTGTGGTTGAATCGTTTATTTCCACTGTAGAATCAATGGAGCCGTCTATGTTCATGAAGTGGATGTGGATAGTTCCACGATCTGAGCCGCCTTCGTCGTCCATTTGAGCTCCAATCGCCAGGTCATTTACGCCGTCTCCATTTAGGTCACCTATGTTGGTTATGTCGTTTCCATAGTAATCCTCATCATTTAGTATTGGTCCATTTGTAGTTGAGCTGTTTATCTCTACGGTAGAATCAATGGATCCATCTGTGTTCATGAAACTGATGTGGATAGCTCCACGATCTGTGCCGCCTTCATCGTCATTGTTTGCTCTAATTGCTATATCTTGCACACCATCTCCATTTAAATCATCTATATTTGCAACAAAGTTTCCGTAGCTATCTTCATCATTCAGTGTTGGTCCGTTTGTAGTTGAGCTGTTTATCTCTACGGTAGAATCAATGGATCCATCTGTGTTCATGAAGTGGATGTGGATAGCTCCACGGTCTGTGCCGCCTTCATCATCACCGTATGCTCCAACTGCTAAGTCTTGTACACCATCTCTATTTAGGTCACCTATATTGGCCACAGATTTTCCATAGAAGTCATTATTAATCAATGTTGGTCCGTTTGTAGTTGAATTGTTTATTTCTATAGTTGAATCAATTGATCCATCTGTGTTCATAAAGTGGATGTGGACAGCTCCACGCTTTGTTCCTCCTTCGTCATCACCGTATGCTCCAACTGCTAGATCTATTACTCCGTCTCCATTTAGGTCGCCCATATTGGCTATGGATTGCCCATAATAATCAAAATCATCCAGCGTTGCCCCGTTTGTAGTTGAATCGTTTATCTCTATGGTAGAATCAATAGAGCCATCTGTGTTCATGAAATGGATATGGACAGCTCCACGGTATGTTCCATTTTTACTGTCACCGGCTGCTCCAACTGCTATGTCGTTTACTCCGTCGTTGTTTAGGTCTCCTATGTTTGCTATGGTGCTTCCATAAAAGTCACTATCATTTAATGTTGGTCCGTTTGTGGTTGAATCGTTTATTTCAATGGTTGAGCCTATTCCACCATTACTTATCGGGGTTTGTGTGAACCAGAGGTGGGTGTTTTCTGAATCGGTTGAGTTTTCCGGATCTACTTCTGTTGATGAGTTTCTGAAAAGTCGGTTGTCTTTTACATCAATGTAGTCGGCAGTGATTGTTGATCCCATTGTTTTTAGATAGGCATGAACTCCTGGAGTTGTTGAGCGGATGTTTGTTTTGTCGTCTGTGTCTAATCCTGTTAGGTTTAAAGTTCCTGTGATTGTTTGTATTATTGAATCTTGGAAGCTGATTGTTTGATCAATTCCGTCGTTGCTTGATGTTTGGTCTGCTGTGAAATTGTAGAAGCTTGATGCTCCTTTTACTGATTGGTTAGTTCCGTCGAATGTTACTGTGTTTGATCCTGATGTGAATGTTCCTTGGTTGTTCCAATTTCCCGCTATTGTGATGTTTCCATCTGGGGCGAAGGTTTCTCCTGAAGGAATGTAGAGGCTTTCTGCAAGGTCGAGAGTTGATCCTCCACCATTGGCATAGATTGCTGAAAGATCACTGTCTCCGCTGTGACCTGTGTCGAGATTTGCGTTTGTTAGTGGGCCTGTGTTTTCGTGGCGAGTTATTAGGGTGTCGTAGTATAGGTCAAAATCCAATTCGTCGATGCTATAAAGACTTTGACTTACAGTTGCTGCGTTATTTGATGATCCATCTAAAAATGCAGTTATTATGTCGTCCTCCCAGAATTCAGCAGTTTCTACTTCCCAAACACCACTTCCATCTGTTCCGTCTGAATCTGTTCCGGCTAAAACACCATTAACTAAGACACTTACTTTTGCGTTAGAATCGCTAGTTACTGCGGTTGTGCCGTTGTCTGAGTATAACGTTCCGCTTACTGTGAGCGGGGATAGATAGAGTAAGTGAACAGCACCGTTTCTGTTTCCTCCTTGATCGTCATATGGGGCTCCAACGGCTAAATCTGGGACTCCATTTCCATCTTGATCTCCCCAGTTTGTTATACTTGCACCAAATGAGTCCCATTCGGATTCTAGAGTTGGTCCGTATAAAGTGCTGTCATTGATTTCAACTGTGTAATCTATGGAACCGTCAGTATTCATATAGTGGATGTGTACAACTCCAGTCCATCCATCACATCCCCAGCAACCAACAGCTAGATCTTGGACGCCATCTTCGTTTATGTCTCCCAAATTTGTTACAGAAGTTCCGTATTCATCGTCTTCCCATACACTATCAAGATTTGGACCGTTTGTAGTGGAACTGTTAATTTCTGCTGTGGATTTAACAGAACCATCTGTATCCATGAAAAGTATGTGTAGAGCACCTCTATCGGCTCCTCCTTCATCGTCATAAATTGCTCCAACGGCTAGATCTTGTATAGTGTCACCATCGAGGTCTCCGATGTTTGTAATAGATCTTCCAAAATGATCTTCGTCAGATAATGTTAGTCCTGCTGCTCCAGCTGTAGAACTATTTATTTCTACCGTTGAGACAATATCTCCAGTATCGTTTGTATTCATGAAGTGTATGTACACAGTTCCTCTATTTGTTCCTCCAGCGTCATCTTTGAATGCTCCTACTGCAAGGTCTTGCTG
Organism: Candidatus Altimarinota bacterium; assembly: GCA_029939035.1. Classification (GTDB taxonomy): domain Bacteria; phylum Patescibacteriota; class Gracilibacteria; order UBA1369; family LOWO2-01-FULL-3; genus JAACEU01. The sequence goes on from JAOZTS010000009.1 coordinate 16,488, forward strand.
ACCATCTCCGTTAAGATCTCCAATGTTTGCAACTGAGGTGCCGTAATAATCGTTGTCTACAATCGCTGTAGCACCATTAACTGTAGATTTATTAAGTTCTACCGTAGATTTTACAGATCCATCTGTATTCAAGAAATGAATATGAACAGCTCCTTGTTGTGCTCCTCCTCCATTATCAGCATGTGCACCTACTGCTATATCTTCTACGTTATCTCCATCAAAATCACCAAGTGCAGTTATAGAATATCCATAATGATCACTGTCGTTTAGCGTTGGCCCATTGGCAGTGGAACCGTTTATTTCTACTGTGTTGTCTATTGATCCGTCTGCATTCATGAAATGTATGTGAACAGCTCCTTGATCAGTTCCAGCACCATGGTCGGATACAGCTCCAACAGCTAAATCGTCAATACCGTCATTATCTAGGTCTCCGATGTTCGTAATGCTCTGGCCATAGATATCATCCGCATCGAGTTCTGGTCCATTTGTTGTGTAATTGTCATCTAGTATTTCAACTGATGCGTCTTCAAGTCCACCACCACCAATGACAGCAAGGGCAGTAGAGATCGAGAGGGTGAAAATTATTAGGAAAATTGGTATAAGTTTTTTCATGTTGATGGAATTGATTGATATTTTTCTGGATTATACCAAAAAACCCGTGTTTTGAGGAAGTGTTTTTAAAATTCCTAACGCTTACTGAATTGTGGTCCTTTACGCGCTCTCTTGAGTCCAGGTTTTTGTCTTTCTTTTGTTCTGGAGTCACGAGTTAGTAGACCAGCTTTTTTTAGAGATGGTTTTGATAGGGGATCGGCTTCTAGAAGTCCTTTAGCGATACCGTGTCGGACTGCTTCAGCTTGAGAAGATGTGCCTCCTCCTACTACTTTTGCTGAAACATCATATTGTTTGTCTGCTCCTACTACTTTGAATGGGAATTTGATTAGACCAATCATTGTTTTGACTGAAACGAATTCGTTGATAGGTTTGTCGTTGATTATGATTTTTCCTTCACCTTTGTAGAGTCTAACTCTTGCTACTGAAGTTTTTCTTTTACCGTTAGCATAAAAATATTTACCTTTGAATGTAGCTTTAGGTTTTGCAGTTGTTTCTTCTTCTTTTTTCTTCTTAGTAGTTGGCATGCGTAGTTAGTTAAACTTCTAATTTTTCAGGTGATTGAGCGCCGTGTTGGTGCTCTTCTCCTGCATATAGTTTTAATTTTTTCATAAATACTTTTCTGAGTCGATTCTTTGGGAGCATTCCTGAAACCGCTAGTTCTAGCAGTCTTGTAGGTTTTCTTTCTAATAAGTGTTTTGCTGTTTCTTCTTTGATTGCCCCAGGATAACCTGAGTGAGTGTAGTATTTTTTCCCATCTAGTTTTGCTCCTGTAAGTTTGATTTTTTCTGCGTTAATGACAATAACGTGGTCGCCACAGTCCATGTGTGGAGAAAATGTTGGTTTGTCTTTCCCTCTAAGCTTATTTGCAATTGTTGTAGCAAGTCGACCCATGATTTTGTCTTTTGCATCAATTAAGTACCATTTCTGGTTAACTTCTTCTTTTTTTGCGATTGTTGTTTTCATTATTATACGAGTTCAATTTGTACTACTGGTGCGTTGTCACCGTTTCTGTATCCCATCTTTGTGATTCTAGTGAATCCAGATGTTCGGTCTTTATATTTGTCTACTAATACTTCCAGGATTTTCTTTGATGCATTATCGTGTTGTAATAGGCGTTCAATTTCTCTAATTGCATGTCTTTTCTCTTTCTTTTTACCAATGCTGATAAGTCTTTCTACGAATGGTTGTACAGCTTTAGCTTTTGCAGTCGTTGTTTTGACCTTTTCGTAGATAATCACAGCCATAGCAAGATTTCGCATAATTGCCGTTGTGTGGTCTTTATCACTTCCTAGTTTTACTTTTTTAACTTTGTGTCTCATTGGTTGGGATAATTATTCGTCTGATAGAGTTAGTCCTTTTTTCTCAAGTGCATTCTTTACTTCTGTTAGCGCCTTTTTACCGAATCCTCTTAGATTTGTCAATTTACTTTCTGTACATTTTGATAATTGTTCGATTGATCCGATACCTCCGTTGATTAGTGCGTTGAGTGTTCTTGGCGAGAATCCAAGGATTTCGATAGGTGTATATGACTCTTGTACTGGCTTGTTTGCTTCTTCTTCTTTTTCTTTTTCAAGAATAGATTTGATGTCTGACATGTATTCTTCTTCAACAACCATGTTTTCTGAATTGAAAATGTTGAAGTAAGAATTTAGCAGATTTGAAGAAAATTTCATTGCGTCTTCAGGTGTGATTGATCCATTTGTCTCTATTTCAAGTGTTAGCTTGTCTAGATTTGTCATTTGTCCTACACGAGTGTCTTCTACGTCGTATCTAACCTTCTTTACTGGTGTGTAAAGAGCATCAACAAGTATGATTTCAGGGTCTTTTTCAGAATCTTGTCTAAGATTTGCTGGAACGTATCCAAC
>JAOZTS010000077.1 GCA_029939035.1 Candidatus Altimarinota bacterium
CGAATTCGAAAAATATACAAAAAAGGAAGCGTCTACCTTGAAAAAGACGATTGATAAACTTCAAACATCATTGGGAGGTGTGCAGGATCTTAGAAAGAAACCTGATGCTGTATTTGTAGTTGATGTTGTAAGAGACAAAATCGTTGTAAAGGAGGCTAATAAATTAAAAATACCCGTAGTTGCTCTTATAGACTCAAACTCCGAGCCTAGTACGGTTGACTATCCGATTCCTGCTAATGATGACGCAATGAAATCATTACGATTTCTTCTTGGGAAAATTGGAGAAGTTTTAAAGAAGAGGCCCTCTAAAAGTAAATAAAAATGTTAGATAGTGAAAGGAAATGGGCTATAAGCTGTTATATTCCTATTTTTAATGTGGTTATGTGTGCATTAACTTCGGTTAGAAAGGTCGGAAGCAAGTTTTGCTTGTTTCATGCCAGGCAGGGATTAGCACTTTTCGCGTTGTGGATTTTTACGATTTTGGTAGCATTAATCAGCCAAACATTAAGTCTGATGCTTTGGGGAGTAGTTTTGCTACTACATGCTACTGGTATGTTTATTGCTTATAGTAAGAAAGTGACTGAAATTCCCCTATTGGGACAATTGGCTATGAAAATACCTGAGCATTACTTGTTTGAACTGTTGGCAGGGAAAAAGCCAGAGGTGAAGGATGAGGAGACGCAAGAAGTTAAATCTGAAGATACAAACACTACCCAAAATAAATAATATTATTTAATCAAAAAAATATGTCTGTAAGTATAGAAGATGTAAAAAAATTGAGAGAGTCCACTGGGGTCTCTATGATGGCTTGTAAAAAAGCTTTGGAAGAGGTTGATGGTGATATTGATGCTGCTGTAGATATTTTAAGAAAAATGGGAGAGACAAAGGCTGCTGACAGAGCAGAAAGGACAACAGCTAACGGAGTGGTTGTCATTAAGTCTGAAGGCTCAAAATCTGCAATGGTTGAATTGCAGTGTGAGACTGATTTCGTTGCAAACGGAGAGGACTTTGTAAAAGTTGCAGAGATTATTGCCAATAAATTGTTAAAGGGAGAGATTAATCCTGGAGATGAGGATTTAGAAGAGGTAAAGGAAGCTGTTTTAAAAATGGGAGAAAATATAAAAGTTGCGAACATGAAGGTGGTAGAGGGAGAAACTATGGGAGAGTATGTTCACTCAAATAAAAAAATCGGTGTTGTTGTTTCATTAAAGGGTGGATCGGTAGAGTTAGCAAAGGACATTGCAATGCACGTTGCTGCGACTAATCCAAGTGTTATATCACCTGATGAGGTATCTCAAGAATTAGTTGATAAAGAAAAAGAGATTTGGGCAGATCAGCTGAAGCAGCAGAATAAGCCTGAAGAAATTATCGGTAAAATAATGATTGGTAAGGAGAAAAAGTACAGAGAAGAAAATGCACTGCTAAAACAAGCATTTGTGAAGGATCCTGAGAGTACAATTGAAAAATTGTTACAGGATGCGAATGCTACTCTTGGCTCTTTTGATAGATTTGCGATTTAGTTTTTACATATGTCAGAATTTAATAGGATTGAGGAAGCAATTGAAGCCATGAATAATGGTGGGATGGTTGTTGTATTAGATGATGAGGACAGAGAAAATGAGGGAGATTTGGTAATGGCTGCCGAGAAGGTAACACCTGAGGATATCAACTTTATGGCAAAAGAAGGTAGAGGTTTAATTTGTGTACCTGTTGATTGTGACATTGCTGATCGATTGGACTTTACGCCTATGGTAGAGGAAAATAAGGAATCTTCTAAATGCAATTTTACGGTTTCGGTTGATTATAAGCATGATACTTCTACGGGAATTTCTGCGACGGATAGAACCAAGACTGTTAAGGCCATAGCGGATTTTAAATCTTTGCCTGAAGATTTTGTAAGGCCTGGACATTTGTTTCCGTTGAGAGCCAAGAAGGGTGGAGTTTTGGTGCGTGCGGGTCATACTGAAGCGGCTGTTGATTTGGTCAAGTTGTCGGGACAGTCCCCTGCTGGAGTAATTTGCGAAATTGCTCGCGATGATGGAGAAATGATGAGAAAAGATGATCTTTTGGATTTTGCAAAAAAACATTCTTTAAAAATTATTACAATCAAGGATTTGATAGAATTTAGACATAAAAAGGAAAAACTGGTTAAGTTGGTTGCTGAAACCATTCTTCCTACAAAGTATGGAGAGTTTGACGTGAAGATTTACAGAAGCTCTGTTGATGAAAAGGAACATATAGTCTTGATAAAAGGAGATATTGCTAGTTCGAACGTATTAACAAGAGTTCATAGTGAGTGTATTACTGGAGAGGTTTTTATGTCTGAAAAATGTGACTGTGGGGATCAGCTGGAAAAGTCGATGAAAATGATAGAAGAGAATGGTAGTGGCGTAATTTTGTACATGAGGCAGGAAGGGCGTGGAATAGGGCTGGTAAATAAAATTAAGGCGTATGAGTTGCAGAGAAAAGGGCTGGATACGGTTGATGCGAATAAGGAGCTGGGATTTCCAGGAGATTTGCGTGATTATGGAATAGGAGCCCAGATTTTGGCTGATATAGGGGTGAAGAAGATAAGGTTGATGACAAATAACCCCCAAAAGATTGTTGGTTTAGAGGGATATGGAATAGAAATAGTTGAAAGGGTGCCGTTAGAAGTGGAGCCTGGTAAGCGAAATCATACATATTTGAAGACAAAAAGGGACAAAATGGGGCATATTTTAGGGAAGATATAGAACTTTCATTGCCAAACCTACGTAATTGTGTTAAAAATACCCTCTAGTAATAATTTGTACTTATGCATCAGGTTTTTATGAAACGAGCTGTGGAGCTCGCAAAAAAAAGTCTTGGTTTTACCTCTCCCAATCCAGTTGTTGGAGCAGTTATTGTAAAGGGAGGAGAAATCGTTGCCGAGGGGTATCACAAAAAGGCTGGAGATGAGCATGCTGAAATTATAGCAATGCGGGAGTTAATGAAGAAGACAGGGCTAGTAACAGTGGATTTTGATCCTTCTTTGTTTGAGAATGCTACTTTGTATGTGACGCTTGAACCGTGTTCGCACAATGGAAAAACAGCACCTTGTTCGAGGGCAATTGTCGCTGCTGGATTTAAAAAAATCTACATTGGAATGAAAGACCCTTTTAGTAAGGTGAATGGACGAGGTATAGCTTTTTTGAAGAAAAATGGGATTGAGGTGAAGGTTTTGAAAGTTGGAACTGAATTGGCGAATGAGATAAGAGATTTGAATCAGCCATTTGTGAAATGGGCTACTATGGGTCTCCCCTATTTGATTATGAAGGCAGGAATGAGTTTAGATGGTAAAATTGCGACTGCTTCTGGCGAATCAAAGTGGATTACTGGTGAGAAGGCCAGAAAGGATTCTAGGCGCGAAAGGAGCTTGTGTGATGCAGTCTTGGTCGGATCTGGGACTGTTGTCGCTGATGATCCAGAGTTAGCTCCTACTGGAATATATAAGAAAAAGAATTTACTTAGAATTATAATTGATCCAAAGTTGAAGTTGCCATTGAGTAAGCAAATTTTCAGAGATGGAAATGTTATTGTTTTGTGCTCTAAATTGGCATCAAAGGCTAATTTAGAAAAATTTAAAAGGGCTGGTGTAAAGGTGAAGTCTTTTGGGAGTGATATTGTGCCGATCAAAACCGCTTTGAAGTATCTAGGAAAAATTGGAGTCCAGAGTGTGTTCGTTGAAGGAGGAAGCGGAGTTCATGGGCATATCCATGATGCTTTTCTGAGGGATAAGAGTTTGATTGATAGAGTTCTTTTTTACCAGTCTCCGAAAATTATTGGTGGTGATAAGTCTTTGTCTGTAGTTGGAGGAGTTGGATTGTCAAAATTATCTTCATTAAAAACTTTGGAAGAAGTTAATTATGAGGTTTTGGATGACGACTTAAGAATTTCTGGGGTTTTCAATAGTTACTAGAGAGTTTCAATATTATTATATCTCCTCCTGCATCATCAAGTGCTTGTTTGAATTTATCATTGTCATAGCTGAAGTCCTCGCCGTTCTTGGTACCGTTATCATTGGTGATGATTTTGTCTTCAGTGTACCCAATTACCGCTAGCATGTGATAGCCGGGATGCGGGTAATATGGGTTGTCCAGGTAGTCTGAAGTTACTGGAGCGATAACTGGATGCCCGCCAGTAATTTCTTCCCTTATGTCGTCTAGTGTGGCATCTACGATAATTTCTATTTCGTATTCTTTGATCCCGTAAAACCCTTGGGCGAGTTTGCTTACGTCCTTCGCGTATATGTCGTAATGTCCGTTCCAGTTTGCTTTCTGCCATTCAAGCATCTCTAAAATAACGATGTTTGCTTCTTCTTTTGATGTAGTGTCTCCAGTTTCATATAAATATGCCATTAGTAGTGCTGCTTCTTCACAACTTTCCTCGTGGAATTCCCAGTTGGCTTCAGTTTCTAGAGGAGCTTGGCATATGAATGGGACTTCCAGATAGGCTTTATTTGGAATTGTAGGTTTTGCTATTATCTCTTCTGTGGGTGTTGGCTCAACTGGGATAAAAACTTTTTCTATTACGTCTTCTTCTTTAATTAACTCCATCGTATTAACATTTTCCTTGTCTATTTTTTTTCTTTCAAAGTAACTGGAAAATTTTGGAAAAACCCACGTAACGCCCAAAAGAATCAATATTATTAATATTAGGAATGTTAGTAGTTTTAATTGTGATGACTTTTTCATAAGGAGTTTTTCTTAAACACTCTGTCTAAAATGTACTTGATACTGCCGATTTCTGGTGACTTTATTATAAATGCAACTATAAAGAAAGTTCCTGCACCTATAAATACTCTTAGGATATGTGAGATTTTTGCCATGACGATCGTTTCTAATGGCTCAGTAACTAGAATAACAATAGCCATGATGCCACTCGCTATGATCGTTTTTAATATTGAATATATGAATGTCTTTGTATCTATTTTTGCTAGGTATTTTCTTAACATGATAGTCATTAAAAATATATAAATGACGAAACCTAATGAAAATCCGATTGAAAACCATTTGATGCCGTACTCGGGCGCTAGGAATATTGTACTTAGTGCGATGAGGGTCATCGTTATCAAGTTGATGATCATTGGTGTAATGGTATTTTTTACCGCGTAGAAGGACCTCGCGAATATATGAGAAAGGCTCTCAAATGGTATTGAAATAGCAAAGAAGAATAAGAGTAATGATGTCAGCTCAATAGATTTCTCTTCAAACATGCCTCCGCTAAGAATCAGGTCTACAAGTGCCTCTGAGAGCATCATAACTCCAACCATGGCCGGAATTGTAAAAAACAGAATTCTTTGTACTGTTTTTTGAATGTGATCGGTGTATTTTTGCTTGTCTCCCATGCTGATAGCTCTGGCTAAATGTGGGAATACGGCTGTGGCAAAAGCAATGCCAAATAATGAAACGGCGAAACTCTGGATATTCCTAGCAAAATTAAAGGCGGCT
>JAOZTS010000078.1 GCA_029939035.1 Candidatus Altimarinota bacterium
GAAAAGAATTGCAGATGGAAGCATCAACCTGGTCATTGTGATTATATTTTGCTGCATTTCGGGATCGGTATTGGGGAAAATAGTTGGCACTATGTTAGGCATGAATATAAACGCTATTGTTGCTAAAACAGCGATGAGTAAAACTGCTCCGGTTAACATGGTATTTGCGATTCTGTAGGCCTGTTGCTTGTCTTTTACCAGATATTCTGTAAATATCGGCAAAAAGGCTGCAGTTAGGGCTCCAGCAATGAATAGGTTGAATAAAAAGTCCGGTATTAGGAATGATGCGTTGTATGTATCTGTGGCCGAGCTGGCTCCGAAGTTTGTTGCTATAATTCTATCTCTGAGTAAGCCTATCGCATAGCTAAAAAATGACGTGACGGCTATCAATGCTGTTGCGCTACCAATTTTTATTGGTTTGAAGAACTTTTTTCGCATGGAGATATTTTACATAAAAACAGTGAAATTAGTGACTTAAGACCTTGCCGTAAGCACAAATTTGTTTTATAATATATACACACATAACAAAAATAAAAAAACAGATGTTACAGAATATTCGGCAAATCTCGCTTTTGAACAAAATTTTCAATGTGCGTGGTAATGAGTGGCCAAAAATTGGTATAGCCTGGTTGGTGACCTTGTTATATAGAATTGGATTTGTGATTGGGTGGACTGTATTAGTTGCTTTATTTGTGACTAATTACGGTATTGCATCTCTCCCCTATTTATTTGTAATTAACGCGGCTTTTAGCATAATTGGTAGTCTGATTTATTCAACTTTCTTGGATAGGATCTCAAAGGAGTTATTGATGATCATTACAATATTTATTACTTGTTCGGTTCTATTTGTGGCGTATTTCCTTTCTCATAATTTAATCCTTTTTTTTGCGTTGGTTATAGTTGCTGAGGCATTGTTTCTGGGGCAATTGAGGATCATATTGCATGGTTATACTGAGGAATTGTTTAATCCAATACAAAGTGAAAGAACGTTTCCGCTTATTGAATCGTCAGAGACTATTGGTGGTATTATTGCAGGTTTAATTGTGATTGTGCTATCGGGTTCACTTGATCCAATGAATTTCTTATTGATATGGATTGCTGCTTTATTGCTAATGATCCCGTTCATCTTTGTACACAAAGCAATTAATAAAAAAGTTCGAGTAATTAAGAAGATGAAAACAAGTGAGGACTCTGTCGGTTTTTTCACAAAATTAAAGAGGGAATTGAAAAAGGATACTCATATCTCGTATATAAAAGGGATATTTTTAATCGTTTTCTTTCAATGGTTCTTGTTTAACTTAATTGAATTTCAATATACAAAGGCGGTTTACCAGAACGTGTCGGATGTTATTTTACAGGGCGGAAGCGGATTTGAACACGCATTTATTCATGATCTTGGGCAATTGTTTATATTATTTAGTGGATCAGCGTTAGTGATTCAATTGTTTGTAGGAAGTAGGTTGATAAATTCACTGGGAGTAGTTGGAAGTATGCTATTGCATCCAATTGTTACCTTATTTAGTATTTTGGGGTTAACCTACTCTTTCTCATTCAAAGGTGCTGTGTTTACTAAAAACAATTTTACTATTACAACTGTTCTTCATACAAATGCTTATCATAGCAGTTATTACGTGGTGAAGGAAAAACTCAGAGAGCATGTTAGAGAGTTTCTGGGCGGAATAGTAAGACCTGTTGGAGCCATAGTTGGTACGGTTGTTTTGCTTATGCTCCAGAGGATTTTTGTGGGAGAAGAATTGATACTTTATGTGAATTTCTCGATGATTGCCGTATGTCTTTTGTTGTTATACGTAACATATGCGCAGCAGAATAAATATACCCAGGTTGCTCTTGATGACTTACAGAAGTCTAAGGACAGACACACTAGGTTTAACGCTATTGATATTCTAGCCCAGAAGGGTCACAAATATCCGATATCTGTGCTTACTTATATTCTTCATAATAAAAGTGAACCTGTTTCTATAAGAGTTAGGATATTGAGGGCTCTAGCTATAATTCAGAATATATCTGTCATTAATGATATCGTTAAATGCGTTGGCTCAAGTCGTATGCCTGTAAGACGAGCAGCTGTTGATGCTTTGCTTGCTTATAAAGATTTGTTTAATGGTTCCGACGATCATTTGATGGTGGAACACGAACTCATAGATTCGTTGAAAAATTTCTATAAAAATGAAAAGTATGAGGATATTAGAAGGGAAATATTGAAATTGCTTTCCACTATTAGTACTGTAGCTACTTTTGATTATCTGATGCATGCTTTGAGGACGTCAAAGGGAGATTTTAGAGCAAACGTCATTAGTGCACTTGGTAATTTTCAAGATCAGAATGTTGCTGAGGTGATCAAAAAGTATTTGAACTCGAAGAATAAAAAGCAAAAACTGGCATCCATAATAGCCCTTGGCAGATTTAAAGAGAGCAGAAACGATTCTATTAAATTGATATCGACATTGCTTCGATCTAAGGACAAAAAGGGGAAAATTGATGGATTAATTGCGGTCGGTGAATTGAAGTTGAAGGAGGAAAAAGGTTTTTGCGTTGAGAGTCTGACTTCGACAGATGAGAAAATTAGAATTTATAGTGCTATCGCACTAATAAAGATGGGGTACGAGGAATCGATTCCTGTGGTCATAAAGTATCTCTTCAAGGGAAGGAAGGAATTGGCGAAATTGACCAGGTCTCTTTTGCTAAATATCGATGGACCGGTTTATCCAGTTGTTAAAAACATAATAGGTCATATGGTCATGCTGGAAGTTGAAAAAATAATTCCTGAAGATGTCAATATCTCATATGAAAATTTGCGAAAAAGGGATTTAAAAAAAATGAAATGGCTGTATTCTTTAGTTGAGGAATACGATGAAATCGATTCTATCAATCTATATCTTAGTATCTAAATATAATACCCATGCAAACAAATTTAAAAATTACAGTTTCAGAGGAAGACGATAACACTCAGGTGATTTCATTTGATGGAGAATTCGACAAAGCAGGACATAGCGAGATCAGTAGCGATTTGGACAAAGCTGTGAAGGAATTTAATGGGACAAGTCTTGTCTTTGATTTTACAAGGTTGAAGTTTATAAATAGTGAGGGAATAGGATATTTGATGGAAATACATACGCATCTTCTAAAGAAAGATAAGAAATTTGTCATAGTAGGCTTGAACTCACATGTAAAAGACGTGTTTGATACTATTGGCATTAGTGAGATAATTCCTGTTCACAAGACACTTGATGATTTTCTTAAGAAGTAAAAATGCCATTGATCAGGAAAAGTATAATTAGAAAATTATTTATAAACCTGTTCTGGTTTGGGTTATTGATCTCGGCAGTTGCGTTTTATTTGTATAAGTCTGAAACGACTGAGGTCCCCTATTATTATTTGCTAGGTGGACTGGGTATTTTCTTGCTGTTTTTCTTGATGGTTTATTATGTGGACATAGTTAAGCCGTTACGGGCGATAATGCCTCAAATACAAGCAATATTAACAGGGAAATCATACAAACGTATTTATACTGACAGGGTAGATGAAATTGGATTGGTCGCACATTTTTTCAATCAGGTTACCAAGGGACTTGGTAAGGTGAGTTTGGATCTTAAGGACAGAGAAAGAATGTTGGACGAGCTTACGATTGCTTCTCAGCTGCAGAGAGATATTCTTCCGGATACAACTCCTTCGGTTCCAGGTATGCAAATTGCAGCGAAAAGTAAACCTGCCACTGAGGTTGGTGGAGATAGTTTTAATGTGATTACCGTTGGTGACAAAACTTATGCATATTTGGGTGATGTTACTGGACATGGTGTTGCAGCTGGATTGATCATGACAATGGTTAGTTCTTTGATTAGCGTATTTGCAGATCATTATGACTCTGCGTTAGAAATTATTATTAATGTAAATAAGAATATTAAGAAGCATGTGAAAAAGGCGATGTTTATGACGTTAGTACTATTGTCGTGGGATCATAAAAATAAAAAATTAACATATGTTGGTGCTGGTCATGAACATATTTTGGTTTATAGAGCGGATACTGGTGAATGTGAATCCATTATGTCCGGTGGTGTAGCTATTGGCATGGTTCCTGATAATTCAAAAATAGTTAAGGAGAAGGAAATAAAGTTGAATGAGGGTGATTATATTTTGTTGTATACTGATGGGATTACCGAGGCAAGAAATAAGGATGAAGAGTTGTACGGCTTGGAGAGATTGATTACAAGATTCAAAGAATTTGCTGCCCAGTATACGGCTGATGGAGTTCATTATCATATAGCCAAGGATGTTTCGGCTTATATGAAAGGGCATGTGCAGGATGATGATATAACGCTAATTGTCATGAAGAGGGATAATAAAATAACTGGGGAAGGAAAAGAAATAGAGCCTAGTACTTCCTGGAAAGAATAATCCGCATTAGATGAAAACTAAGGAGTTTGACTTTGATTTGCCAAAGTCTTTTATAGCACAGAAGCCTATCGAACCTAGTGACCATTCAAAAATGATGGTTTATGATAGAGCTGAGGATCAAGTGCAGCACAAGCAATTTACCGATCTGCTGGACTATTTAAACGATGGGGATGTTTTAGTAGTTAATAATTCAAAGGTTATACCTGCGAGGATACTGTTTAGTGTGGAGGGAGGTGAAAAGGAGGTTTTTATTTTGAGAAAAGTGAAAGACTTTGAATATAGAGTTTTGGTTAGGCCAGGTAGATTTTTTGGCCTGGGGAGAAGATTTAGCGTTGGCGGTAATGATTGTGAAGTAGTTGAGGTGCTAGATGATGGCTCTAGGCTTGTTAGAGCATCTAGTGGGCTGGAAAGGCATGGAGAGGTTCCGCTACCGCCTTATATCTCTAATAAGGAGGTTGAATTTGATAAATATCAGACAGTTTATGCGGATAAGGAGGGTAGTGTTGCTGCACCGACTGCTGGATTACATTTCACAGAGGATTTGATATCAAAAATTATTGCCAAAGGTGTAAATCTGGAGCAAGTCATGTTACATGTTGGACGTGGAACTTTTTTGCCAGTGAAATCGGATGATATTGAGGATCATGAGATGCATAGTGAATATTATGAATTGTCAGAGGAAACGGCTAGCAGACTTAATAAATATAAAGAGGATGGAAGGAGGATAATTGCCGTAGGGACAACTTCAGTTCGGGTATTAGAGTCGTCATATGACGATAAAAAAGGATTCATGCCTTTCTCTGGTGAGACAGATATCTTTATCAGCCCAGGATATAAGTGGCGGGCTGTGGATTCTTTGATAACTAATTTTCATTTGCCAAAGAGTACACTGTTAATGTTGGTATCATCGTTTTTAGGTTCCGTCGAGAAAATGCATGAATTGTATGAGGTCGCAAAAAAGGAAGAATATAGATTTTATAGCTTTGGTGATTGCATGTTTCTAACTTAGCCAATTAGGAAGAA
>JAOZTS010000079.1 GCA_029939035.1 Candidatus Altimarinota bacterium
AAAGATGAAGGGTGGGAAGGCCGTAAGCTTGAAAGATATACAGAAAATGGATAGTGAACTAGCCGTAACTGTGGATAAATTTCTTTTTGAGGATGAAGATTTTGTTGAAAAAACTAAAATTTTGCGAGACCTGGTAGATGACTATGAAATATATTATGGCATTGCCCAAGATAGAGCGGTAAAGGGGAGTTTTATCAAATGGATAATGTTTGCAATTCCTGAGAAAAACGTAGTTTGCTTTAGCATTCTTCCAAGGTGGAAACAGGGTGGTGACGAGAATCCTGAAGAGCAGAAAAAATACGATATGTTTTTCTTTAGAATAATTATGGAGAAAGGCGTTCCTTCTGAGAAAGTTGAGGACAAAGTTATGGAGATAGACCAGGCTTTGGTAGTTTTGGATTTCGTAAAAGACCCTTGTTATATGGATAAACGAGAACTCCGACATTCACCTTATCAGTACGCGATCAGAAAGCTTCCTTTTTTGCGAATTCTGCGAAAATCATACGTGGGAAAAGCCAGTTCTGCTGATACTAAAGAGTGGAACAACGAGGTGAAAGAAATTTTCAAATCTGCTACACTTAAATAGAATAATCATTAATTTTTTACATTATGGCTGAGATGACATTTACAGATGACAACTTCGAGGAAGAAGTTTTAAAATCTGAATTACCAGTATTGGTAGACTTTTTTGCTGAATGGTGTGGACCTTGCAAAATGCTAGGACCTATCGTTGAGGAATTAGCTGGAGAATACGACGGAAAAGTGAAAATTGGAAAATTGGATGTAGATGCAAATCCTACCGTTGCTGGAAAATATGGAGTTCAAAGTATCCCAACCTTAATTTTCTTCAAAGGCGGAGAAGAAGCAGATAAAGTAATGGGGTTCCAAAGCAAAGAAGCTCTAAAAGAAAAATTAGACTCTCTTGTCTAAGAGTGTTTTTTCGCTTCTGAAAGTGCGATTTCGTCAACCTTGTTGTTGTAGTGGTTGTCGGCGTGGGCTTTTACCCAAATCCACTCGAGATTTAGCCAAGCTCTGGCTTTGTCCATCTCTCCCCAGAGGTCGGTGTTTGCTTTGCGCTTCCAGCCTTGGTTGATGGTTTGGATTATGAGGTTTGAGTCTGAGTAAATTGTGATATGGGCTGATTCGAGTTCGTCTGTTGGGACGTTTTTGTCTTTTCTTACCCACTCTAGAGCCTTTATGATCGCGCTCATTTCCATTCTATTATTGGTCGTGTCTTTGTCCCCTCCTCTGATGTCGAATTCTTTTTCATCATATAGAATAATAGCTCCCCAACCTCCTGGTCCGGGATTGCCAATGCATGATCCGTCTGTGTAAATGTGAATTTTGTCGTCTTTCATCTATTGGATTCTAGCACAAAACTCTTATAATCCGAGGCTGTTTTCCACCTCGTCCAATGCAGCTTCGAATCCAGCTTTTCTTCTAACTTCAAAGATTTCTTGACTGATCTCTTGGGCTAGCATTCCTGTGTCCTCGATTCTCTCACTTTGATCTGGAAATTCTTCCTTCAATACTGCTATCACATTCGTACGGACTTGTTCATTCTCTACTTCTGCATCTTTTAGTTCACCTCTAACAAGCTCTTTAGCTCTTGTGTATAAGGGGTGTATCGCTAGTGCGCCCATTGAATTTTGTAGTTCGTTTCCTTCCATCTTGTTTAGAATTATTATTCAAGGTATTACTACCTCTATCTGCGGGATGTCAAGAACGGAAAAAGCCCTTTTGTGTTACTGCTCTGTGTCTGTGTCTTTTTTCTTTATAACTATATCTGCCTGTCTGAGTATTACATCCATAGCCTCTTCAGCTTTGTCGTACTGAGCAATTGTCATTTTTGGTTCACCTTCTCTAATTTTGCTTATTTCAATACGTACCTGAAGCTTCACTTGTTCAGGATTAGGTTTGCATGGCTTTCCATAGTGATCTTTTGCATTTGCGATACGTTCTTTGAGTAGTGTTCTTGCCATGTTGACGACACCCCCTACATCTTCTAGTTCAGCTGTATCTAGCTCTTGAGTTTTTTGACGGGGTCTATTTCCTGCTCTTGGGATTGGTGGTGGGGTTTGTTTATTTACAGACATATCTGATTGGTTAATGGAGAGTATTGATACTACTTTCCTTTGCTATTGTCAATGTTTTAGCCTATATTCTGAGCATGAAAATCAATGTAATTTTAATTGGGAAGACAAAGGGGGTGGAGTTTGGCGAATATGTGAAGAGAATTTCAGCGTTTGCCAGCTTGGATGTGAGAGAGGTGAAGGAGTTTGGGGTTGAGAAGATCCGTGCACTTGATGGACATAAAGTTTTGCTGGATGAAAAGGGTAAGCAGATGACTTCAGGTGAGTTTGGTAAATTTTTGGGACGTCACAAGGATATGGGGGAGACTGTAAATTTTGTTGTGGGAGGCCCTTATGGATTTAGTAATGATGAGAGGGCGGAGGCGGACCTATTACTGTCATTCTCAAAAATGACATTTACTCATCAAATGATACGGCTGTTTTTGTTCGAACAAATTTATCGAGGTCTTTCTATTTTGGCTGGAAAAATGTATCATAATGAGTGAAATTAACCTTAAATTTCTATGGCAAAAGTAGTTATATACACAAAATCGTATTGTCCTTATTCAAAGAATTGTAAAATCTTCCTCGAGGAGAAAAATGTTGATTACAGCGAGAAAATTATTGATGATGATCCAGCACTAGCAACAGAGATGGAGCAAAAATCTGGAAGACGATCTGATACACCTCAGGTTTTTATAAATGGTCACCACATTGGTACTTTTGATGATCTGAAAGCTCTGGATTCACAGGGAGAATTGGATAACATGCTCGATCTCTAAATTTCCTATATGAATAAGTGGATAATACTTGGTGGAATGATTGTAGCTTCGGTGCTTGTTTATAATGTAAATTCCGGAAAAATCGGGATGAACGATATTATTAGAATTATGAGGTTCGATGAGCCACAGGATGATGAGCTAACGGTGATGGCTTTTGGTGATATGATGCTGGGTCGATACGTGAGAATATTGATGGATGAAAATGGAAAGGATTATATTTTTGATGGAGTGGAGGAGCTTTTTGATGATGCTGATGTGTTGTTTGCGAATCTGGAGGGACCGATAAATGGTGAGGGAAAAAAGGGCGGGACTTCTATGAATTTTTCTTTTAACACAGATATCGCACCATTTTTGAAGGAGAAGGGGTTTGATGTTTTGACTATCGTAAATAATCACGCATTAGATCAGGGATGGGATGGAAGATGGAATACTATTAACGAGTTGGAGGATTACGGAATTGGGTGGTGTGGTCATCCTACTGAAGTGGACTATGACAGCGTTTATTTTAGGGAGAAGGGTGGGATCCTCTATGCTTTTGTTTGCTTCAATGATGTTGGAAATAATTTGGATCAGGAGGCTGCCGTTGATCTAATTGAGGATGTGAGTGGAGATGTGGATTATACTATTGTTACGATTCATTGGGGCGTGGAGTATAGTCATTATGCAGATAGTGGCATGCAAAAGGAGCCGGGACGGGAGTTTGTTGATGCGGGAGCTGATGCGGTAATTGGCCATCATCCACATGTAGTCCAGGGGTTTGAGATTTACAATGATCGACCTATTTTTTGGTCTCTTGGAAATTTTGTTTTTGACCAATATTGGTCTGTGGCAACCCAGGAACAACTTGGAGTTATGTTCACTTTTTCAGAAGAAAAAATCTCTTTAAAACTTCATCCAATGAAAAGTGAGTTGTCTAAACCGCGACTTCTTTCTGAAGAAGAATTTGATGTTTGGATTGAGGAATTCATCAAATATTCCGACTATGATGAGGATATACAGGAACAAATAAGAAGTGGTTTGATTGAAATTAATCTATGATATAATTTACACATGAATATTAAATTTGCAGGGGCGGCCAAGGAGGTTACGGGTTCAAAACACTTGATTACATTCAACGGAAAGAAAATTCTTTTAGACTGTGGAATGTTCCAAGGACATCGTGAAGAAGCAGATGAGAAGAATAGAGAGTTTCTATTTGATCCAAAGGAGGTTGATGCAGTGATTCTATCTCACGCGCATATTGATCATAGTGGGCTTTTGCCATATTTGAGCAAGTCAGGCTATTCTGGCCCAATTTATTGTACACATGCAACCAGAGACCTTTGTAATTATATGTTAGCGGATAGTGCTTATATCCAGGAACGTGAATTTGAATGGCTGAAGAAAAAGAAGAAAAAAAAGGGTGGCTTTCTTGAGGAGCCTCTTTATAGAATGGAGGATGCCGAGAGCGCTTTGAAGCAATTTCATGCTGTTGATTATGAACAGAGTTTTATAGTGGCTGAGGGTATTGTTGCGTCGTTTTATGACGCTGGCCATATCCTTGGATCTTCATTAGTTCATTTGATTTTTTATGATAAAGAGACAAAGAAGCATTTGAGACTTTGTTTTACAGGTGATTTGGGTCGACGTGGTCTTCCTATTTTGAGAGATCCACAACAGATTCCTCAGACTGATATTCTGGTTACTGAAACTACTTACGGAAACAAGCTTCACTCTGCCTTGCAAACTATCGAGGAAGATTTGGCTACAATTATCAATAAAATGTGTGAAGATGGCGGTAAACTAGTTATCCCGTCATTCGCAATGGAACGTGCGCAAGAGGTCATTTATCATATTCATAAGCTCAGAGATGCAAAGAAAATCCCTAGCTTCCCTGTTTATGTTGATAGTCCGCTCGCTGGTAATCTGACAGAAGTTTTCCGAATGCATATGGAGTGTTTTGATAAGGAAACATGTGATGAATTTGTGAAACACGGTGATAATCCTTTTGGTTTCAGTGAACTTACATACACGCGTTCTGTGGAAGATTCAAAAGCTTTGAATGAAAAACCTGGACCGATGATAATCATTTCTGCTTCAGGGATGTGCGAGCACGGTAGAATTCTTCACCATCTGAAAAATAATATTGAGGACCCTAAAAATATTGTACTAATCGTTGGATATCAGGCTTCACACACACTCGGACGAAAGCTTGTGGATGGGCACAAACAAGTCAAAATCTTTGGTGATCCATACAAAGTTGGAGCCTCAGTCTATGTAATGGATGCTTTCTCGGCTCATGCTGATCGAAGCGACCTGCTTGATTATATTGGCAAGGTCGAAGGTTTAAAGAAAGTCTTCCTGGTACATGGCGAAGAAAAGCAACTCGATGCTTTCAATGAAGCTCTGCACCAAAATGGATTCGACGACGTCTATATTCCAAGCCTTGGAGAAGAAGTGGATATAGATTTCGATAAATTATCTTCGTGAAGATTTGAAGCGAACTCGTTTTTTTAACAATCTCATTGTGGTTATGCTGATGAGCGTTGTTGTGAATGCGAGAACTATTAGAATCGAA
>JAOZTS010000080.1 GCA_029939035.1 Candidatus Altimarinota bacterium
TCCCTCACCCAAAGCACATACGCTCTGAGCCACTTCGCACTCATGGTGGGGAAACTGCAAATCCAACCCTCCTCCATGAATATCAAATTTACGGCCTAAAAGTTTATAACTCATTGCACTACATTCTATATGCCAACCAGGCCTTCCTTCACCCCAAGGACTTCCCCAAGAAGGCTCTCCATCCTTTTTGAATTTCCACAAAGCAAAATCATAAGGGTTCCTTTTATTCTTATTAATTTCCACTCGAGCTCCCATCTTCAAATCATCCAAGTTTTGTCCGGATAGCTGACCATAATCCGCAAACCTCTGCACATCAAAATAAACTCCATCTCCATCAATCACGTAAATATATTCACCATCCTCAAGCTTCTTGATTATATCCACTACTGCCTCAATATGTTCCGTAGCCCTTGGTTGATGATTTGGTTTTTCAATGCCCAATGCTGCATAGTCCTTTTCGTACTCTGGGATTATTTTCTCAGCCAATTCAGAGACAGTAATGCCGTCCTCAGCCGCTCTATTTATCATTTTATCGTCTATATCTGTGTAATTAGACACAAATTTAACATCATACCCCTTCCAACTCAAATATTTCCTGATAACGTCAAAAGCAACAGCACTACGTCCATGACCTAAATGTGCCACATCATAAACTGTTGGCCCACACACATACATCCCAACTTTCCCCTCATTAATCGGAACGAAATCTTCTCTCTTATTATTTTTAGTATTGTAAATTTGAATCATAACATCACTAATTCATTTAATAGGTAAACGATAAGGCCTATTAACAAATCGACTCCTATCAAAGCAATCAAAGGAGATAAATCTATCATCCCAATTTTATGTGGCAATTTTCGAGCTAGATTTATTATCGGATCAGTGACTTCATGTAGAAATCTCACAACAGGGCCACCGCGACCTCCTGGCCGACCCATTGTGAACCACGAAACCAGAATCCTTCCGATAATCGCATACGTTATCAAATTCCCAAGTATGTGCAGGAAATTTATTGTGAAGCCAACTAATTGATATTTATCCATAAAAAAAGCAGTTTAACTAAAACGGATAGTATCAAAATCCTAACATCAAAACAATCTATTGATATATATTCTCAGTGTCCTTTTTCGAAGTATACATATAGAAGGCTCCTCCAAGTAATGAACACAGCACTAACCATGTAATTTCTGGGCCGGCTTCACTAGGATCACGTTCCATCTCTTCAATAGCTTCTTCACCCGCAGTACCTAACTCTACCTCCAGAGGAACGACTTCTACGATATCCGGCCCAGGAGTACTTGAAACTATATTGCTGAAATGCTCACTCACATTCCCTTTTTCATCAACAGCAATTACCGCGAAATAATATTCAACTCCATTTTTTAGATTTGGAATGTACCACGTAGTTGAATTAGTAAATGTGTCTACAGCTTCTGTAAGCTGGTTAGGAGTCAACCCATAATAAACCCTATAGTTTGTAATCAAAGTCTCCAATGTTTGTACTGAGTCCCATTGTAAAGAGACTCTACGGTCCGCAGATATTGCAGTTAAACCTGTGACATCAGCCAAAGAAGAATCCTCAATTGGCTCAGGCATTACACCTACATTAACAGTAGCCTGATTTTCCAATTTACTTTCATTGCCAAGTTGATCAACGATTACTACTCCAACTGAATACTCTCCAAATTCAATCGGTACAGCAAATGATCCCTCGTAATACCCAGCGGCATCGTATGTAGTCTCATAAATATTATCTTGAAATAAAATTGCAGCTTGTGAAAGGTCATCTGAAGTATAAATCTTAGCACTAATTACAGCACCAGGATCAACCTCCCCAGTTGGGTCCAAAACTACCTGGGCTATTTCTGGCCCGGATGTATCAATATTTACTCCTACTGTGTCACTCGTCCCTGTAATAGTTCCAACCTCATTAACTGTTGCCACATAAAATGCATGCTCACCATCTGTCAACGCACTGGTTGTGTGCGAAAATTGGCCTGCCGCATTAGCAACTAGTGAAGCAATTTCTATATCATTATCAAATACTTTCAAAGCTGAACCTGCAGGTGCAGATCCACTGATTACTTGAATACCATTGCTATAAGTTCCAGCTGTTGGGTTCGTAATACTTATTGTGCTGGCAGATTGCCCAGATGACTCTGTAACAACGAAATCATATTCCCCGTAAACTGTTACTTCATCCAGATCTCGAGCTTCAACTGAATAAGTACCAGCCTGCTGAAAATTTACTGCCAGACTAAAGGTATGAGAACCCAAGTCAGAAGCAGTATAAGTATAGTCCTCAGGCAAAGTAGCGAAAAATGAATTATCACTAACTACTGAAAACCTTATCGTACCTTCGTAATTAGTCACCTCTTGGTCTAAAGCGTCCATTGCTACTAAATCAAAAGTTATGCTTTCACCTACACCAATCGATGCAGGAACATTCTCAAACTCGAATACATCAATAGCTGACGATGAATTACCAGTAGCAGCATATATGTATTTTTCCGGCACATCGTTGTTCACAAATATGTATTCGCTATCATCGAAATAAACAATTTTCGAACGAGAATCCAGTATTACATCCGCTGTTACGTCATAAATAGAATAGGTAACTGTACCTTTTTCGTTTGACGAGACATCGAAAACAATTTCACCATTACGATCAGTATATTCTGATTGTGCGGCCACTAAATCATAAGTAGAACTTGATATCAATTTTACCAAATGATCTACTATTGGGTTTCCGTACTCATCAGACAGTTTTACATTTATTGTAGATTTATCATCAAAAGACCTTACGACCTGCTCAGTTGGAGATACAACAGAGTTTGATTGTGAAACCTCTCCGGGATAAACCTCGAACATACTGATGTTTCCGTAATCCAGCTCACTTTCGTATTTCACAGATACTAAATATTCACCAGCAACTCTTGTGAAATAATCCGACAACTCAGTTTGAGCTATACCATTTTCGTTAGTTATTGCGTCGAGGGTAGTAGTATCACCATTGGGATCTGTAACATAAAAGTCTATCGACGCATTCGATACTAGCTGTGATGTTCTCAAGTATGTTGAGTAACCAGCAATAGTGTCCAATCCGTACGCCTCCATACTAGCCGCATTCGCAGTAGCTATGCTCGTAAATAGCAGTGAGGCCAACGTTATTGAATAGAAAATCTTTTTTATCATTGTTTTTATGTTTTTTTGATCTTAATATAGTACATCAACACAGCATTTCGTTCAAGCCTCACGGCAACAACCGGGGGATACGTCAAGTTTAATAATATGTAGCTTAAAAAGCACAATTTTGCTATTATCCACTGGATTATTAATCAATATTATGGCTAAAAAGTTATTACTATTATTTCTGGCATTTTTCACGTTTGTCCCGACCATATTCGCACAAGCAGTTGTAGACGGAAGTGCTCCAACGTATCTTCAAGCAGTTATAAACACAGACGAAGCTATAGAAGCAGACAAAAGCACGATTTTTGATGCTTCGCAGTCATTCATCCCACATCCTGATAGGACTATCACTTATAGCTGGGATTTTGGAGATGGGAACAAAAACGAAGGAATTGAAGTACTTCACGCATACACAGAACAAGGGCCTCATGTAGTAACCCTTACAATTTCAGATGGGGTAAGCGAATCATCCACAACAAAAGATGTATTTTTATACAGGAAGCTAATAGTACTAATCAGCGATCAGTCAGCAGCAAAAAACAGGATCGAGACCTTAAAAGGGTTTGCTGAGGATCAAGGAGTTTTTATTCGTCTTATTGATAGTTTTGGAAGTAGCACCGAATTTATTTCCGAAGAAATATTAACAAAGAAACTTACAGAGGAAACATCTAGTCTGCAAAAAGCCAACCAAATAATAATTTGGACAAAAGAAAACGCAGGTCTAAATGCAATATCTAGATATATCCAGAGTAACAAGGAAAAGCTTCCTACGAATTTTTCACAAAAAACCATTCTAGAACTCGAAAGCTCAATAATCTCAAACATAAACAGGATTCAACGTCAGTTCGATGTAATAAACCCTAAAAGCATTATTATTGCAAAAGAAGGCGCAATTTACCCATTGATAGAAAGCTCTGACGATGAAGAGTTCATAGATGCTCTAGAAAAAGGAGGATATGAATACGAAGTAGTTAACGAAAAAAGTGGAAAACTTAGACCATGGAATTTCATGTCGTATTTCGTAAACATTCTTTTGAATAATGGAGTACCTGACAACACCATAGCTCTTCTACTGTTACTACCTGTGATCGCTACATTCGTTGCGTTTATGAAGCAAGTTGTTGGTGCAACTACATTTGGAATCTATACACCATCAATTATCACTCTTTCGTTTTTGATAATAGGTATGCACGCTGGTCTTTTAACATTAGCAATTGCGATTGCTGTTGGGGCAGTTGTGAGATCAGGATTAAAAAGAGTCAGGATGCTTTTCATTCCCAAAATGGCGATAGTGATAACAATAGTTTCATTAACACTTTTCCTGGTAATCATCTTTAGTAATTACCTAGGTTTATTCAATGCTGAGTTTTTATCTCTAGCCATCTTCCCAATGCTCATTTTGAGCACGCTTGTGGAGAAATTCGTTAGTGTTAAAACCGAAAAAGGACTTTCATCAGCCACCATTTTAATGACATCAACAGTTGTAGTTTCTATACTGGCCTATTTCATCGTAGGAGGTGAAGTTAATCTTGGCATAACAACACTAAAAATTAGTTTCATCAAGAATTTCGTAATGGCATATCCAGAAACAGTCTTCCTTTTATTAATTGTAAATTTCCTACTCGGAAAATGGAGTGGTTTGCGAATACTTGAAAGGATCAGGTTTAGAGAAGTACTACGTCACATAGAAGAATAATATGTTTTTTTCAAACAAAGGAATATTAGGCATTAACGCTAGAAATCTTTTATATATTCGCCCATATAACAAAAAAAAGGCGATAAAATTAGCCGATGACAAAATTAAAACAAAACAATTTTTGTCAGCTCGAGATATATCAGTACCAAAAATGTTCTCAGCAATAAGAAGCGTAGAGGAATTAGAGAAATTCGATTTCAATACTCTTCCAAATAGCTTTGTTCTAAAACCAAATCATGGGTTTGGTGGAGAGGGGATAATTCCAGTTACAAACAAAAAGGATAACTTTTGGATTACAGCTGGTGGTGACAGAGTGACAAAAGAAAACCTCAAAGACCACATCCGAGACATAATAGATGGACGATTTTCAATATCAAATATTGGGGATTCAGGCTTTTTCGAACAATACATAATTGCCGACGATGTCGTAGGGGCTTATTCATACAAAGGACTACCAGATATTAGAGTCGTGGTTCACAATCTAATTCCAGTC
>JAOZTS010000081.1 GCA_029939035.1 Candidatus Altimarinota bacterium
CAGGAACAAAATTTACATTTTTAGTAAAACCGTTAAATTTCTTAATTGAAAATATACAGGCATATTTTCCTGTGATGCTATATTGTCGGCTCTATCTTCGATTTTGGTGATTAATGCTGCTTGTTTTGTTGAATTGCTTTTTGCCGTGATTGCATTTAACCGAATTAGAAATTTTGTCATTTTTCCTTTGTCGTAGTCTGTTGGGAAATCGTGGAATGTTATTGATTGTGGTATCTGTGGCATTCGTGCATGAGGAAATTGGAGCCCTAACGCGTCCTTTGTTGCTTCTCTTCCAGCAATGTTTTGTTCATAAACTGTTTCTTTTTCTACATCTCTTAGTTGTGTTTTGTTTGATAAAACTCTTAACCCTTGTTTGAGAGTGGATCTTCTTGTGGTTGTAATTAGGTTGAGGATTTTTTTCCTGAACACATCTCTTATATTGCTTTGGACTCTTTCTTCGTCTTCAGGTTTATTTTTTCTTCTTCTCTCATTTCTGGCTTTTGTTTCATGTTTTTCTGGGAATCCAGGTTCTACAACTTGTATCAGTGAGCTATCGCAATGATCTACTAGTTCTCTTACAAGTCCATCAACAATTTCGTCGATGCTGTAGTTTGTGTCTTCGGTTACGTCATGGATTGCACATAGGATTGTTAGTGTAATTACTTTAGGTGAATATGGTAAAACATCTACGATTGCTGCAAGAGCAGTACGCATTTCGTGTGCAACATATGGCCCTGCTTCACCTTTCCTAAGTCTTTTTTTGCCTTGTCCGTGATGAGCAGCTTTTGTGGCGCCGGATGCTTGATGGAAGCAGTCTATTACTCTTAAGCGATTGTTTTTGTTAATAATTTCTTCTCTTTCTGGATGTTCTTTTGGTAGAACATATTTATCACCGTGGTGTTCAAGCAACATTTCGTAATAAGCTTTCAATGCTGTTAAGTATTTTTTAAATACTTTGTGCAATCCTTCTCTCGCATTTTTTTCTTCAGTTTTCCATATTAATAACTCGGTTCTTTTTTTTGGATTTTGTAGTCTGTCCGGTCTGCTAGCTATTGCGGTAAACCCCTTGAGGAATTTATCTTGAATTACTACATTTGCGCTGTGTGCTGATTTGCTAACACAGTGAGCTACGGGATCGTGCATGTCTTGTGGTGGGTTTTCCCATTTACTTTTTAGTACTTCTTCTGCGAGATATAGGTCATTTCCATGTTTTGTTAATTGTTTCCAAATTCCACCTATTCTTTCTCTGTGTTCTTCTGGTATGTCGTTGAGGAGATTGAATAATGATAAGCTGTTCGGTAAATCAAGTAATTCTTTTTCTAATCCCAAAAAATATGCACTTTCTGGGGTTGAGCAATTTTTAATACTATCGTTAAAATGTCCACGCTCTCCATATAAAGTGGCATAGCCAAATTTTAAAGCGTCGTCTTCTTTTTCTCTTTTTTCGTCAGGTGTTAGCTCGTTCATGTTCATTTTGGAATAAAAAATGGAGATTACAGTAACCTTTTGTGCTTAAAATGTCAATGATGGAAAAGTTATGGAAAATTTAGTATGATGTAGTTGATATAATCAACTTTTATGGTTCGTGTACATAGATCAGTAGCCAAGAGGGCTAAAAATATTGATGCAGAAAAGGTTGCAAACGATGGGGAAGATTATCTTTACGGATATAATATTTTTAAAAAAAATCTGACTGGGATTGCAGGTTTAACGACTCCGCTGCGCGTCAAGAATGGTATCAAGAAGATTGATGATTTGGAGAAAGAAGTTATTAGAATGGAAGACAAGATTGATCGGTTGATGGAGAGGCGTGCGATTGAAGCTGTGAAATTGGAACAGGATCTACAGAACAATTATGATATTTTGCAGGATTATTTGCATCCGGATGAAATGAGGGAGTTTTGGGGGTAGACTTTATTTTGTGAATGGTAAAATAGTCAAAAAATTTTACTATTTTACTTTTGTGAAAAGAACACTAGTTATGGTGCGCTCGATACCCGAGGGCATCGCGGCTCCACCCGACTCACTTCCTCACTGTGTTCGTTGTTTGTTGCGTGGTGCGCTCGACAGGATTCGAACCTGTGACTCCCGGCTCCGCAAGCCGATGCTCTATCCCCTGAGCTACGAGCGCATGGTTTTTTGTGCTGGTGAATAGTACTGAAAATGGGATGTTGGTGCAAGTTTTTGACTATGTTGGAGTGGTCATGTAAGATTTATTTAATGTAACCTTATAACTTTTCAAAGATGCCTAAAAAAATTGTTAAAAAAACTACCAAGAAAGCTCCAGTAAAAAGGAAAACTACAAAGATAAGTAAGAGTGAGGATAGCAAAATCCTTCTTTTGGCTCTTGCTGCAGCAACTTTGGCTGTTGTGTTTTTAATTGCTGTTTGTTCTGTGAATGGTATTACAGGATTTTTGAGTGTTCTTGATTCTGATGATTCAAACGATGCTATGGCAGAAGAAATTACTCCAGTAGTTGAGGAAGTTGTGGAGGTTGCTGATGATTCTGAAGGTGATTATTGGTTCGAGAACTTGGAAGCTGATGCTTTTACAGAGACTCAATGTGCAGAGATCAAGAGAATTTGGGATATGGGAAGTTGGACTGGAAACTATGATTCACTTTATGCTCCGGAAGCTTGTAAAGATTTAGGTTTTTGGGGAACAGTGACAGGAACAAATGAGACTCCACCAGATGATTACGTTGGGAATGTGTATATTGCTTATTATGAAAATCCATTTCCAGATACTGACACAGATACTGTAGAAGGTGTGGCTGCGGCTTATCTATACAATATTGGATTGATCAATGGTTATGATGATGGAGAGTTCAAAGGTTACAAGGAGGTGAATCGAGCTGAGGCGGCGAAGTTTTTGCTAAATGCGAGATACTCTGATGTTCCTGAGATGACAAATGATGGTCTTTTCTCTGATGTGGTTGTGGGTTCATGGTATGAGGATTTTGTTATGTATGCCGCTGAATTGGGAGTGATTGATGGTTATGATGATGGAACATTTAGACCTGGAAATGTTGTGAATACTGCGGAATTTTTGAAGATGCTTACTTTGACATTTGATTTGGATTTGAATTTGTCACATGGATTTACAGATGTGAGCGAAGGTGCTTGGTATGAGCAATATGTTGGGACTGCGTACAAATATGATTTGTTCCCGCATAGGGGTGATCTGCTTGATCCAGGGGCATTGTTGACTCGTGATGAGGTGGCAACTGCTATATTCCAATTCTTGTCTTACTCAGGATAGTGATTTATTTTGCAATATTTTTGATTCCGTTTGTTATGAATCCTTTTGGGTTTCAGACTTTTGGAATTGTGAAAGTTTGTTTCTTTTTGGTGGTTTTGGGCGGATTTTTGGGTTATATGGGGATAAGGTGTTTGCTTTGCAAACGTTTATTGGCAGGCCCGCCTGTGGCGGGTGGTGTGAATAAAGGGGTTTTGGTGTTTTTGTTGTTTTGGGTATTGAGTTTCTTTTTGTCGGTTTTGTTTTCTTTGAATCCGGCGCAGAGTTTGTTTGGAGAGTATTTTTATTTGCAGGGAGCACTGTTTTATTTGTTTGTTGCTGTGCACTTTTTGATTTGTTGGAAGGTGTTTAGTGAAAAGGGGATGATCGAGAAGTTTTTGAAGGTGGTTAAGTGGGTTGGGTTGGGAGTTGCTGCGTATTCGATTGTTCAATATTTCTTTTTGGATCCGGAGGTTGTGGGGAGGGCGTATGGGACTGTTGGTAATCCGAATTTTTTGGCTCAGTTTTTGATTTTCCCATTGTTTGTGGTGCTTTTTGAGCGTGGGAAGTGGTGGAAGTGGTTGTTTTTGGGGGTGATTTTGTTGGCTGTGTTTATGACTGGAAGCAGGGCTGTGATGTTGGGAGTTTTGGTGTCGTTGTATTTATGGTTTTTGTTTTATGGAAAGTTGGGGAAGTTTTGGAAGTTGGTTTTTTCAGTTGTTTTGGTGGGGATTGTGGTTGGAGGATTCTTGTTGTTGGATTTTGATATGAGGTCGGTGAATTCGAGGCTGCTTTTGTGGGGAAGCATTGGAGATTTGGTGAATTTGCGGGACTTTGTGTTTGGAAGTGGGATTGAGACATTTGCTCGGCGATATGTGGAGGTGATGCCTAAGGAAGTTTTTGAGTATGAAAACTTTTTTACAATAGCAACTAATATGCATAACGAGGTTTTGCATTCTTTTGTGGAGAGGGGGATTGTTGGAATGATTTTGTATTTAATTCCTGTTGGTTTTTTGATTTGGAGTTTGTTTTGGAAGAGGGTTGGTGTGGGATTGCAGATGATTGGTTTTGCTTTGTTGGCTTATGTGATTTCGGTGCAGTTTAGTTTTTCAACTGTTGTGCATTATGTGTTTTTGGCGGCGTTTTGGGCTGTGTTTTTGATAGGGATTTTGAAGAGTGATTATAAAGTTAAATTGAAAAATGTGGTTGTGGGCGGGGTATTGATTTGTGTTTCTGTTGTGATGTTGTTTTCTTCTTTTTCATTGATGAAGTCTGATTTTCTTTTAAGGAAGGGGATGGATAAGTATGTAACTGATTGGAATAATTCTTTTGAAATTTTTGAAACTGCTGCGAATTCATCCTTGGTGTATGCATATCCGTATGAATTGATTGTAAATCTTTTCAGGAATGAAGTGGCTTTGAGCAGATATGGACGAATAACTGAATACGATTTCAATTATAATATTTTGGCTATGGGGGTGGCTTTTATGAATCAGAAAACTGATGAGATTTTGTTTTATTATTTGAGGGGAGTGAGTGATTCTCCAAATTATCCGACATTATATGCAAATGCTGGATTTTATTATTATTCGATTAGAGAATGTGATAAGGCTATTCACAAGTTTGAAATTTTGGAATCTTTGGCTCCGGATTATGAAAAGGGGACAGAGGAATATAGGTTGTTTATCAAACATGCTTATGCTTATGAGAAGGCAATGGGTATGTTGGATGAATGTAGGGTGGAGGTTGCTGAGGACTAAATTTTTTCGAAGGTTTTTATGATTTCTTTGTGGACTTTTCCATTGGTGGCTAGGATGTCGGCACCGAATAGATCTATTGGGTTTCCATTTGTGTCGGAGACGGTGCCTCCAGCTTCTTCGATGATGAGTGCACCAGCCGCAATATCCCACGGTTTGAGGCCAAACTCCCAGTATCCGTCAAAACGCCCACAAGCGATGTAGCAAAGGTCTAGAGCGGCTGCTCCGAGCCTCCTGATTGCTTGAGATCTTTTCAGCATTGCTTGGAAATATGGAATATTTCTTTCTCGTTGAGTGGATGTGAAGCCTGTGACGCTTAATCCTTCGCTCATTTTTTTAACATTTGAGACTTTTATCTTTTTGCCGTTCAAATATGCTCCC
>JAOZTS010000010.1:0-1310 GCA_029939035.1 Candidatus Altimarinota bacterium
TTCAGTACAGTAAATATGTGCATCATTCATACAAAGAGAACGCACTCTCATAAGCCCAAATAAAGCTCCAGAATCCTCAAATCTATAGCAATGTCCATATTCAGCAAGCCTCAAAGGTAACTCACGATAACTTCGTGGGCGAGCACCAAAAATCTTGTGATGATGCGGACAATTCATTGCCTTTAGATAATATTTTTCATTATCAAGCTCCATTGCCGGATACATATGCTCTTTGTAATAAGGAAGATGACCGGAAGTTATATACAACTGCTCTTTTGCAATATGTGGCGTCCTAACACGCTTGTAACCCTGTTCCTCTTCCTTTTTCTTTGCCAAAGTTTCCAAAATTTCAACAATCACAGCACCCTTTGGCAACCAAAGTGGAAGCCCCGCTCCAACGTCATCATCAAATGTAAACAGCTCCAATTCCTTTCCGAGCTTACGATGGTCACGCTTCTTCGCCTCCTCCAGCATCTTCAAATAGGCATCCAGTTCTTCTCTTGTGTTCCAACAAGTTCCATAAATTCGCTGTAGCATAGGGTTTTTTTCATCACCTCTCCAATACGCCCCAGCAATTTTTAACAATTTGAACGGTCCAATCTGGCCAGTTCGCTCAACGTGAGGACCTTCACAGAGATCCACAAACATAGCTTTGTTCCCTTGTGGAAGTATGTTTTCATAAAAAGTAATATCTTCGCCCTCTTTTACAAATTCTTCTACCAATTCGACCTTATATTTCTGTTTAGTTTTCTTCAAGAACTCAATTGCTTTCTTTCCAGGCTCAGTTCTCTTTTCAAAAGTTTGATTTTGCTTAATAATTTGCTTCATTTTCTTTTCCAGAATCGGCAAATCCTCCGGGATCAAAGTCCTAGGGAGGTCGAAATCATAGTAATATCCATCATCGATCGTTGGCCCGATAGCTAGTTTTGCCTCTGGAAACATTTGCAATACTGCCTGCGCGAGGACATGCGAACAAGAGTGGCGCATTGCATCGAGATCGACTTTAGATTTTGACATAATTTCGATTAGATTAATAACAAATATCGGGTAAAATAAGCATAAGATGAAACTACGAAAACTTCAACTAGAAAACTTCCGCAACTACAACAGGTATGAGTTCGAATTCCCGGAAGACAAAAACATTACGATCCTTGTAGGACCGAATGGAAAAGGCAAAACAAATTTTCTAGAAGCCGTTTATGTGCTCAGTTTAGGAAAATCTTTCCGAACTATTATCCAAGATGACTTAATAGAGTGGGAATTTGATTATATGAGATGCAAATGCGAAACAGAAGTCGATGGAGAAGAGT
>JAOZTS010000010.1:1320-18156 GCA_029939035.1 Candidatus Altimarinota bacterium
GACAAATCTAGAGGTCTTTTATTCAAACTACCCGCGAAAGCAGAAAGGATTCAAGAAAAATGATGTAAGCATGAAAAATAGTGAATACATTGGGAATTTGATCACAGTGCTATTCCATCCCGAAGACCTAAATATGCTCTACCTGAGCCCATCATACAGAAGGAGATACCTAAACATTCTCCTTTCCCAGGTAGATAAAAAATATTTAGAAGCATTATCCAAATACAAAAAAACTCTGAAGCAAAGAAACGCACTCCTACATGCAATCCGTGAGGCCAAATTCACAAATCAGCCAATGGGGAACCTAGAAAAAGACCTAGATGCATGGGACACAGAACTAATGGAGTTTGGAAGTACAATTATCAAAAAACGAGTCGAACTTACAAAATACCTAAACAAAAACCTCGAAAAGATCTATCAGTCAATTTCTGATGGAAAAGAAAAAGTAGAGATTCAGTACAAAACCATGACAGGCGAGTACGAAGCAGAATTGATAATAAGACGTGACCGAGACATACGCGGAGCAAAAACCACGCTCGGCCCACACCGCGACGATCTCAAATTCTTCATCGATGACAAAGAAATCTTATCTTCAGCCTCAAGAGGAGAATTCCGTACACTCCTATTGGCAATAAAGCTCGCAGAAATCCAATTTATAAAAGAAAAGACAGGTAGAAATCCAATCCTTCTACTGGACGACGTATTCTCAGAATTGGACCGAAAAAGAGGGGAACATCTCCTGAATTCGATAAAAGACTGCCAAACAATAATAACCACAACAGATCAGGAAAGCTTCAAGAAACTCGACAAGAAAGGCGAAAACTTACGGTTTGTCAGAATAGAATAAGTATGTTATAATAACAAGAACGCAAAAATGACACGCGAAGCCCGAAGGGCACAGCGCAGGCGCCAAAGGCGCCATAACAAACAAAAACAAAAATACAAATGAACAACGGAATTCAGATAATCGTATCGATATTACTCGCATGTGTACCCGCATTGATTTGGGGATATATTTATTATAAAAAGCACCCGGAGAGACGAAGCACAGTGATTTTGACCTTCGCAGTAGGTGCGTTAGCCGTTTTTCCAATACTTTTCTACAAGTTTTTATGGCAATTTTTCCCATGGATAAACGCATTCAAGCTTGCGGACTACTACCAACACGATCTAATAGGATTTTCAAACTTCATGATAGTTCCACTCAGTGTAATTATCACATTTATGTTTGTGGGAATAATTGAGGAAGTGATGAAGATGCTATCGGTAAAGGTCGCGGACGATGACGAAATAAGGAGTGTCGATGATGCGATTGAATTCTTTATCATTGCTGCACTTGGGTTCTCATTCACAGAAAACATCCTATATTTCTACAA
Organism: Candidatus Altimarinota bacterium; assembly: GCA_029939035.1. Taxonomy (GTDB): domain Bacteria; phylum Patescibacteriota; class Gracilibacteria; order UBA1369; family LOWO2-01-FULL-3; genus JAACEU01. The sequence goes on from JAOZTS010000010.1 coordinate 2,697, forward strand.
TATCTGGATCAGCCAAGGAGCATCAAATTTATTGCTGCCTTTCTTGTTCAGATCAACATTCTCAACATTTGCACACTTAATGTTCTCAGGAATTCTAGGGTATTACTATGGAATGGCCCATTTCGCAAAACCAATCCTGCAAGAAGAATTGAAGGCAAAGAGAAAGCAGTGGGTACAAAAACTCCACAACATTTTCCATTTCAAAAAAGAGGGAATTTTCTATAAAGAGATCATTCTAGAAGGACTATTAATTTCGATTGGACTTCACGCAATCTTCAATATAATCCTCGAAATGAACCTGAATTTCTTGATAGTTCCATTCTTGGTTGGTGGGTATAGGACTCTAAATTACCTATTCGCAAAGAAAGAAAATCACAAAGAGTACGGCAAAGTACTCGCATACGTTAGGAATCATCCTCATCCAAAAACAGGCGTGTATTTCGAGAGAAAAAGCCTTAAAAAGGACGACGCGGAAGCGTAATGGACAGGCCACGTTTAATACTTGCAGATTCGGCACTTCAATGTTAAGATCTTTACTTGCATGTAGAGATTAATTCGTGCTCAAAATATGTCGACAGATAAGATAACAGTCACAGGTGCCAGAATCCACAACCTTAAGGGAATAAATGTGGATATTCCACGTGATAAATTCACGGTAATTACGGGTCTTTCTGGGTCAGGAAAATCTTCTTTAGCATTCGACACAATTTATGCAGAAGGACAAAGAAGATATGTGGAAAGTCTTTCTACTTATGCAAGAAACTTCCTACAATTGATGGAAAAACCGGATGTAGACAACATAGAGGGCCTCTCACCGGCAATCTCAATCGACCAAAAAACAACTTCCAGAAACCCAAGATCAACAGTTGGGACAGTTACTGAAATATACGACTATTTGAGGCTATTATACGCAAAAGTAGGGACTCCACACTGTCCTAAATGTCACAAACCAATCGAAAGGCAAAGACCACAACAGATCCTAGAAGAGGTTGCAAATATGCCGGAAGGAAAGAAAATCCTCATCCTCGCACCAATGATAAGAGGACGAAAAGGACAACACTTAAAGACACTCGAAAGAATTCAAAAAGAAGGTTTTGTGAGAGTAAGAGTAGACGGAGAAATGCATTCAATCATAGATGTCCCAGAATTAGATGAAAACAAAAAGCATGACATCGAAATAGTAGTAGACCGTCTGGTAGTTAAGGATTTTAAGAAAAAAGTAAAAAAACTATCTTCAGGGCAAGAAATAGATATTCCAAACCCAAGTCGAACAAGACTTGCTGATTCAGTAGAAACAGCGCTCAAATTCGGAGAGGGACTCATGACAATAGCAGAACACGGAGGCAAAGAAGAAAAGATATTTTCTGAGCATTTCGCATGTAATACATGCCACATTAATGTGCCAGAAATCTCACCACGAAGCTTTTCTTTCAACAATCCACACGGAGCCTGCGAAGAATGTCATGGACTTGGAACAAAGCTGGAAATAGACGGAGATCTCGTAATCCCAAACAAGAAACTCACTCTTGCTGAAGGAGCGATAATGCCTTGGTCTACAACAACTTCACACTTAACTTGGTACAACAGAATCCTGGAAAGTGTCTCAAAAGAGAACAAATTTTCGATGAACACACCGGTAAACAAGCTTCCGGAAGAAGTACTCCACAAAGTACTGCACGGAGACCCAAGTAAAAAGTACACAGTTCAAATAGGAAACGGGGTAAAAGATCCAGAAAAATCATCATTTGTAGGGGAATACCAAACTACATTTGAGGGAGTGATCCCAAATCTGGAAAGAAGATATCTGGAAACAGATTCAGACTACGTTCGCAAAAAAATAGAGGGCTTCATGAGAATTCTAAAATGCCCAGCATGCGATGGAAAACGATTAAAAGCAGAAATATTAGCAGTTAAAATAAATGAACTATCAATTATAGACATAACAGAATTATCAATAAAAAAGGCTATAGACCTATTTCAGAATCTCAAATTGAGCAAAATGAAACACGAAATAGCCAAGCAAATATTACACGAGGTCAGCAACCGATTGAATTTCCTAGAAAACGTAGGAATTTCATATCTGACACTAGATAGAACTGCAAACACACTCTCAGGAGGTGAAGCGCAGAGAATCAGGCTCGCAACTCAGATAGGATCGCGTCTCTCAGGCGTTATCTACGTACTAGATGAACCAAGTATCGGTTTGCACCAAAGCGACAACGACAAGCTCATTAAAACGCTCGTTTCACTTCGAGACATAGGAAATACGGTAATTGTGGTCGAACACGACGTAGATACCATGCTCGCCGCAGACTATATCCTCGATATTGGGCCTGGAGCAGGAAAACATGGAGGAGAAGTAGTAGCAGCAGGTACACCAGAAGAAATAATTAAAAACAAGAATTCGCTTACCGGTAAATATTTATCAGGAAAAGCAGAAATAGCCGTTCCAAAAGAACGTAGAAAAGGTAAAAAAGAAAAAATATCGATAATAGGAGCAAGAGAACATAATCTAAAAGGTATTAACGTCGACTTCCCACTTGGAACACTTATTGGTGTGTCAGGAGTCTCAGGATCCGGAAAATCAACTTTGGTAAATGACATTTTGGTAAAAGCTGTTTCAAAAGAGCTTTATAAATCAAAAGCTATGCCGGGAGCCCACGAAGAAATAAAAGGACTCGAGCATTTGGACAAAATTATCAACATAGACCAATCTCCAATCGGACGTACGCCAAGGTCGAATTCAGCTACATATACAGGAGTATTTACAGATATAAGAGATCTATTCGCTCAAACACCAGAATCAAAAACCCGTGGATACAAAGCGGGAAGATTTTCATTCAACGTAAAAGGTGGGCGATGTGAAGCATGTACAGGAGATGGAATAAAAAAGATCGAAATGCACTTTTTGCCTGATGTTTACGTGCCATGTGAGGTATGTAAGGGTAAAAGATATAATGAAGAGGCCTTAGAGGTGAGATACAGAGGTAAAAACATTCACGAAGTTCTCGCAATGACCGTGGAGGAAGCTTTGGAGTTCTTTAAAGCTATACCAGCGGTCAAAACAAAGCTAAATACATTATGTGAAGTTGGTCTTGGATATCTTCATCTGGGACAACCTGCTACAACTCTTTCAGGAGGTGAAGCACAGCGTATTAAATTATCTACTGAGCTATCCAAGCGTTCTACGGGGAAAACGCTGTATGTTTTGGATGAGCCGACTACAGGTCTGCATTTTGATGATGTGAAGAAACTTCTGAATGTACTGCAGAAATTAGTTGAGAAAGGTAATACGGTATTGGTAATCGAACATAATTTAGATGTAATCAAGTCTGTAGATCACATTATTGATCTAGGACCGGAAGGGGGAGATAGCGGAGGTGAAGTAATTGGAGTAGGTACTCCAGAAGAAATAACAAAAATTTCTAAGTCATACACGGGTCAATGGCTTAAAAAAATCCTCAAGTAATATATTTCAACGAAGGCTAGAGTAGTGCGGCCTTTTCGTAAAAGGTTTAATTAAGTTTAATAAAGTTTAACCAAATTGTGTAAAGTTTAATAAACTATGCTAGAATGCCGCCGTATGTATATAAAATTGGGTGAAATTAAACTAAGTTGTACTAAGTTAAACTAACTTGCCAAAAGCATTGTAAAGTTGTAATTAATATGGTAAGGTGCGAACACAAAAATGATACTTAAAAACAAGGAGAGTATTGAAGAATGTGCTGAAAAGTGGTAGAATTTAATAAAGTTTAATCAAATTAAATAGAGTTAAGTTCTGTATAAAAAAATTGCATGAAAGAAAAGTTTTTTACAACCGAGCAGGTAGCAAATATTCTCCAAGTCCATCCTTTTACAATTCTAAAGTTTATCAAACAAGGTAAGCTGAAAGGTATAAAGCTAGGGAGGATCTATAGGATCAAGGAAAGCGATATAAATAAGTTCCTTGAAGATCGTATGACTTCCGGCGCTAAGCAAAGCGAAGCGCCAAAAGCTAAAAATGAAAAAAAAGATACCTTTCAGCCAGAAAAATCTGAAAAGAAAAAAGAAAAACATTATGAATTAGACAAAAAGGATGAAGAAAATCATTATTATATAATCTAATACCTTTAAATAAGATGATCATCCATTGCCTGTCATGTGGGAAAGCAGTTTCAAGTCACGGACTTTGCTGCCCATACTGTTACTCAGAAATTTCCCAAGTGACGTTAGAAATGAATGGTCTGGAAGATAAAGTGAGACTCAAAGAGAAAGTGAAAGATCTAGTGCTGCAGTTTGTACACAAATAAATCTAGTTAATATAAAAAACTCCAATTGCCCTTTAGTTCGTTGCCCGCGAACTAAACAATAACCCATTCAGTTGGGTTACACCTAGAAAAGCCCCAAAGACTCCTTATCCCATAAGGAGTCTTTACTTTTAGCGCAAAACGGCTTATGTAGCCCCACATTGGAGGCGCGCTGCGTACTTAATCATCAGACTCACTTCGTTCATCGCATGCTTAAGCAACGTTAGAACCTTTTAGATTTTTTTTAAGAATACTTTATGTTTGTGTGATATTAAGTTCTTTATGAATATTAAAATTTATACTATTCGTGGACATAGGGTGATGCTGGATGAGGATTTGGCAAAGATCTATGGTGTTGAAACCAGAACATTGAATCAAGCTATTCAAAGAAACATAAAGAGGTTTCCTGAAGATTTTATGTTCCAATTAACTCAAGAAGAGTTTAAGATTTTGAAATCCCAAACTGTGACCTCAAATACCGAAAATGACTCTAAATCCCTTATAGATCAAGAAAGTTTGATATCACAATTTGTGATATCAAAGCGAGGAGGGCGTAGAAAGAGGCCATTTGTGTTTACTGAACATGGCACTGTGATGTTTGCTAGTGTTCTTAGAAGCGATAGAGCTATCTATTTGAATATTGAAGTAGTCAAAGCATTTGTAAATCTACGACAAATAATTGCTTCACAAAAAGATGTTTCAAAGCAAATATCTGAAATTCGTGGTTATATGTTTAAAAGATTTAACGAAGCTGACCGTGAGTTTAAGAAAGTTTGGAATGCAATTGAACGTATGACAAAACCTCATAAAGATGATGCTGAGAAACAGATTGGTTTCAGAATTGATGATTAAATGTTTTGGAGCGGGTAACGAGAATAGAACTCTAATAATATTGAGTACACGGCAAAAAATCCCCGGGGATTTTACCCAAACAAACCGCATAAATAAGCCGAAAGAACTAAAACTTCTTCCCAGGACACTGTCTACTGTTCATCTTCTTTGTTCCTTCCAGGATTTTCGCAAGAATAGGGAAGGAGTCAGTAAGAGTTTTATTGTATGCATCCAAACTGGTCACAAGAAGCTGGGTCCCAGAGTCGCTGGTCTCTTTGTATAGGGAGTAAAATTTGGTATTCATCTCTTTCCTCGTGGTCTCCAATTTGTAATTCGTATCAGTGATGCTTATAGCATCAAGCATCGCACTCTGGGTTATTGTTCCAGAGTCAGTTGTTGTAGTATTTTGCTTAAACTGTTTTTCGATATCAGCTAGACCTTTTTCTGGCTCCGTATTGTTTATATTAATCTGAAGCCAACCTTTGTAAGTGGCCTTTTGAGAGTCTGCAGTCGCCGATTCAACAAGCTTTTCAGCAGCTCCGGCAATTTCCTTTTGGGCATCTTCAGCCGCAGTACTAAGCCCTCCTGCAGAGTCGATAAACTCCGTCCACTTTTTTGATACCTGCTCCCATGCATCGTTTGTACATACTATATATTCTTTTACACGATCTTTATATTTAACATGGAGCTTTGCTATCAAAGCATCTAATTCAGCACTGGAAAGAACGATTTTGCCCCCATATTTTGCCTTAATATCAGTCTCAAGCTTTACAGTAGATGTTTTCAAAGAATCGGGATTCTCAGCCTGCCTCGTAGATATCAAATCAAACGGTAAACTAGCAATAACCTTTCCATCTATAACATTTCGAACGTAATAGATCTCAATTTTGAGCTCATCCATAGCACGTTTCAAAGCAGGGACCTTTTCGCTTTTACAAGCCAGGAAAGCATCACGAATATATTGTCTGATCTTATCTTGTTGAAGTATAAGACCGCTAACATCCGTGGCATGACATTTATTTCTCATCAAAACATCTTTCCACGGCTCAATCACTCCATCGTTAAAGCTATCATTAAAAATAAATGTATTTAGAAATAGAATAAAATCGGTATTTCCTTTCTGCAAACACCTTGCAAGGCTCTGCCCACCATCAACATCCGCACTATCCGAACTCGCCGCCATAGCTCCTGATGCAGGCATCAATAGAGAAAGACACAACGATATAGCTATAATTTTCTTCTTAATATTTTTCATTTATTTGCTTGGTTTTTGTTTAATTTTAGGGAACTGCTCAACAACTTTTTGATACTGAGTAGAGTATCCGGTAAAGAAACCATTCATTAAATTAATTTCTTTCAAAATCCTTTGAATAAATAAGGCTGTATTTTCGCCAACTGCAGCAACTTCAGCATTTTCAATTTCCTTCAACGCCTCAGTCTCTCTTTCCAATTTAGTCTTAGCCAAATCAATAATTTGACTCTCAATAGTTGTGCTACCCGAAACAAATTGCAATTTAAATTCATCTTCCAATTTTTTGTCACCAGAGTAATCCAAGAATGGTTTATATCTATCAACCATCTTCTTCCACTCATTAAATGGGTTATTAAGGCCAATAATGTCGTCATTTGGTGGGGAAGGAATAGGTACAGCAATTGCAATAAATTGGAAGTTCAATAAAGTACCGGCGTCCTTACACTTAGCTGATTCCATCAAATTACCAGTAGCTTTATTTGGAACTAGCGAGTGCCTCAAAGCCTTATTCATAGCTTCATTAATCTTATTAATCTCACAAACAACACAGCTATCACCAGGGTTGTAACTTGTATAGGTTTTCATCTTTAAGCTTACTTGAAGACAAACATTGATGTATGCAGCTAGGCCTCCCTCATTAGCTGAAGCTCCTGCACTAGCAGCCTGTGACAAAACAGAGTTAGTCACACCTCCAAGACTACTAAATCCACCCTCTCCAAAGCCGCTAGCACCCGCTCCAGTTGGAGGAGCACTAGTAATATTTGGGCAGAAGTTTTTACTCCAGTCTCCGGATTCAGCCGCTTCTAATTCGTCCTCATCATCATCGTCGTCGTCATCGTCGTCCCCACCGTCATCGTCATCATCTCCACCATCATCGTCGTCCCCAGCACCTCCTCCCCCAGATCCGTCGTCATCACCAAATTCATCCTCGTAATCGCCCAAAACATCAGACAAGTCGCCATCGGTAGGACACACGTCCTCATCCAAAATACCAACGTCCACATTCTCGTCTCCTATCTCTATAATGCCTTCTCCATCATCAGAAACAGTCAGACCTTTTACATCTCTACCCAAAGTTGCACCAGGCAGACCGCTCTCAACATATGGATCCGCAAAATTCAAACTCTCAGTAGGCAAAACAGGGGAATCCATCTGACCGTCAAAAGGATCTCCAACCTGATTCACAGTTTTCTCCATAAATAAAATTTCCTCAATCACACTAAGGTCATAAATAAGATCAAATCCAGAATCCGAAGTATCTCCATTCGAAAATATCTCACTAGGAGCCACAGTAGCATCAATCTCCTGCTGCAAAGAGTAAATCTCAAGTAGCAATTCAAACTTTTTACGTAATTCAGAGGCAGCCAAAGTTGCCTTCTCCTGAGTCAGATTTGTGACTCTATCTGGATTATTAAATATTGGAGCAATACTTCCATTCAATACGTTCTCAACTTCCTGCACAGTCAGTCCAAACGCTCTACCTATCTCCTTTTTTGCATCTCTAGAAGGTTTGTCCAGGATTTTGTCTCTAAGTAGGACATAAGTATTTTTGCCTTTAGAAAGACCCAAAACGTCTGACCAATTCAGATTGGCAGCACCAGCAACAAGCTGATCCCACGCATTTATATCTCCATGAGCGACCCTCTCTTCTTTCATATGAATCATCCCCGCAGAGACTGCGATTCCTACAACCAAACCTATAATAATTGAGATGTATTTATTCATATTTATGGACATTGATCAGAAGTAGCATCAACAAACCGCAACGGGAAAGTATCAGTCTGAGCACGAATTTTGCCTAAAGCAATTTTGTATTTAGTTAGGTTACCAATGATTTCTGTATATTTCTTGTGCATTGGATATGCGGATTGGAATTCTTTATAAACATTCACAGCCGCCTCCAAAACAATCTTTGCATCCTTTGCATCTTTATCTATTTCCTCGCCAGTGGTCTTTACCAAATCAATAACTAATTTTATAGACGAAGAGGAAGAAACCGTAGGCACCGCGCCCTTCAAACTATTTAGTTTTTCTAAATAGGCAATATAGATATCTGTGGCACCAATAGCGACACAATATGTACTCACATTCTTTTTGCAGTCTTCAACTAGTTTCTTATCTGATTCTGGAGCTTTTAGTTTCTTATCTATTTCTGGGGCTTTGAAATCAACATGCTCATAAAACTTCACTTCTTTATCAACTAATTCAGTCAAAAGCTTATATTTATAATTAAAATAATCATTCATATTTGAATGATATTTGGATTTCACGAAAAGGAACCCATCAGAATTACTTACATATTTAAACCCATAAAAATCTTCATAATCGACCGAAGTACCGGCAGCATAAATCGAATAACCACCATAAACTGCAAATATAGTCACAATTGCAACGATAAACGAAACCATGATGTGTTTTATGTAGATTTTCATATTACTGACAATTTTTGGTAAAGAATGGCAATTTATTTGTAAAAGTTACAAATAGTGAATAAAGTTCGGCGATCTTTATGTTCAGGTCGCGCAATTTTTCATTAATTTTTTCATATTTTTCTAAAAGCATAATTGTTTTCTTTTTGGCAACACTTCCCTCTATATGCTTTTTCAAATGCTTCTTTGCCAGTTCCAAATAAGAATCTGTAATACTGGAACAAATCTTGTAACTACTAAATTGTTTATCGTAAGATTGAACTCCCTGATCCGCAGAATACTCAGGAGAAAGACTTGCAAAAGTAGTCTCTAACTTTTGCTTAAATTCGGCATATTTACTAACAGCTGTCGCTACAAGAGAACTCGTTGAGCTCTTGCTGGTGAAATGTCCATCAATCCATTTACTAAATTCCATGATTTCAATGTCATAAATTGGTACAAGCCCTCCTTTGCATTCAAGTATTGAGTCTTTTGGTAGTTTAGCCAGTGCTGCCTCCTTCATTGCAGTTAGCTCAGCAGGAAAGTCATCTGCAGCAAATGCAACAAAATTTGGAGATAACAGACTGATTATGAGTAAACTACTGAATAGTAACTTCATTACTCTTGGAGAAAATGTATTCTTCTTCATAGGTTGATATTACGGTGAATATTATATCACCAGAAATTAAATCTGCCTTGTGCAATAATGTAGAAATACAAGGACAGGTATTACAATTTGCAGGAACGATATATAATCCAGGCTCAGCCTCACTATATTCGCCTTTTTCTTGGTCATCGCTTCCATCTAAAGGATCTGTGAAGTTCTCGGTCGCCTCAATGCAATCAGTCACACCTCCATCATCAGTGTCTGGATCGTTTGGATCAGTACCATGGACAAGAATCTCAGATAAATCAGTACAGCCATCACCATCAGAATCATCAGGGTCATCATCTGGGTTCAGAGGATTCGTATTAAATTTCATCTCTCTACCATCGATCATTCCACCTCCGTCAGTATCAGGATTTGTAGGATCTGTAAGATAGAAACATTCATTGGTATTTAGCATTTCATCATTATCTTCATCCCCATAAGGATCATCGATATCGTATTTAAGTTCACAGAAATCAGACATTCCATCATTGTCGGCATCCAATTCATAGCAATTATAAAGTTCGATAACTCTCTCAACCATAATTGTCAGATCTTCATGGGTCATTTCCTTGTTTGGTTCCAAAGCTTCTTCCGGAGTAATAATGAAATTACTCTTCAAATTATGGCCTGGATTGATATATGGGGTCATATCCTGACCTGCTTCGATAATCGGTACATACCAAGGAGATCCAATGCTCAAATTATCCAAATTCAACACTCCTTTAAATTCCAAAGCTTCAAGGATAATATTCGTAGCCTCAGCTCTTGTAATAGTGTTGTCAGGCTTGAATGGGTGCAATCCAGTTGCAGGGTCAGTTTCGCCAGTATAACCGTAAATAAGACCCAATAAATCAGCCTCTTTTATGTGTTCGTAATAATCTGGTAATTGATTCGCATCCCAAACCAAATCATAGAATCCTCCACCTGATTCACCTTCTGTTCCAACGTATGCCTCATAAGCTTCAGGACGACGTGGAATAATACAAAGCATATCAAGAAGAACTTTTACAAATTCTTTACGTTTTACAAGCTCCTCAGGAACGAATTCAGGAGCAAGAGAGGCCCTATCTCCGTATGCATAGGAAATAGAAGCAGAAGGAGCTCTAGGTGTCGCATATGGCACATCATTTGGCCCCACAATTAACATATCCTCATAAAGAACAGAAATATATATCTCAGCTACAACATCGCCCTCAAACAGCACCTCAATAACCAGAGGATCAATGTAATGATCATTGTCCTTCAACCGAATCGTAGTTCTTTCATCTACAATCAAAAGATTTCCAGCAGGATCAATAAACAGCAGAGGTTTTTCTTCACCAATATGAACAAATGCCGCTCCACCAGGATAATAAGGATCACTCGCAGAAATACCTTCAAACACCAATTCATCACCAAGATCCAGATCGCTCACATTCACACCATCATATTCTTCAAAATTTTCCGCATCAAAATAAACTTCTTCATAAATATTTACATCCTGGTTCGGATCAGCAATCAAATAAACAGAAGCCAACCAATTGCCATTATCATCCTCAATACTCACACTAGTAGGGGATGTAGGAGGCACAGCTTCGTTTGCAATTGCATTGTAACCACTCTCAACAGCTCCAACATTTCCAGTTTCGGGATGAATTTCAGCAATAATTTCTCCAACACTATTTTCTACCAAGATCATATCTTCCAAATCAAAGTCAGTGACCGAATACGATCCATCGCCCTCAGTAAAGTACTTTCCATGACTATCAGCACCCTGAGTTTCGATTTTTTCAATTCGAGGGAACACAAAAAGTTCGTCATCAACAGATCGATAAATATATCTGGATCTCAAAATAGAGAACGGCAAATAATCAACTGCAGGCAGAGTCGCGCCGGTAGCTTCATAAGATCTTGAGAAAGTTTGGTCCAGAGAAATTGCTGGGACAAAAACATTCACATCAATTTCTTGAGTAGAAGTATGACCACTCTGATCCGCAACATATAAAATGAATTTCAAAAGGCCGACATCAGTCTTTTCATCAAATGGCCCAAGTTTAAATATTGGATTGTTCCTATCATTCCAAACAATTCCATCACCGTCAGTATCTAAAGCTGTATTCAAGTCACTCCAATAAGTAACTCCTCCGCCTTCGAGATAGAACTCGGTCACTTCACCAGAAGTATCAAAAGAACCGCTCGCATCAATTTCAAGCTCTTTAAATATTGAAAGTTCAAAAGAATCTCTGGTGACCGCAGGGAATGGTGCATCTTTATCCGCACACATCTGAGGAGCAACAATTGTATTGTTTGAAACAAGAGATCGAACGCCCTCAGCATTTATCGCATAAACAACAGCGTAATAATTTCCATTTTCAATATCTTCGATAATCAGAGAATTTGCCGGAGCCTCAACAGTATATGTAAATGCCGCATCCGCATCAGAGTGCAACAAAGATCGTTTAATTAATATTTCATAACTCACAGCGTCGGCTACCTCAGTCCAATTCACATCCGCTTTTTTATTGTTTTCATAAGGAGAAGTAACTCCCTGAACACCTGCACCACCCTCTGGCACAAAATCAGAAACACTGGATAGAGTAGTACTCAAAATCACACTACCCTCTCCCAAATAAGCATTAACCACGTTTGTAGAAGTATAATTTTCTTTGAAATAAACGTTACCACCCATTGAGTAGATAATGTCATGATCCTCGTCGCCATCAACGTCAGTGAATGAAGTGTGTACGGTTTGCCCTAACTCAGCGACATAATTCAACACACTCTCATTCTGACCATTTGCTACCACATAGAATCCCACAGGCGCAGCAGCGGGCTCACCTCCATCCAAAAGATCACCAACAGCCTCAAGAGGATCAATATCTGCAGCAATCAATTCGCCGTCAAACAAATCAAAAGCAACCTCCTTTATCTCAGGCTCGCCCTCAAAAGGAATAGAGGTCGAAGCCAGCTTTCTAGTAATATCCTCATCGTTTTCAACCAAAATCTTTGTGAATTCATCATAATCACCAACCGCATTCATTAACGCATTATTTGTTGTATTCAAATTCTTTGTATAGTCGATCAAAGTATCTCGTATCATCGCCAATCTCTGGATTTCAGGGTCGTCAGGCAGATCTTCCGTCAAAATATCCAGCTCGATCTCCTCAATAGTTCTATTCATCATTGGATCAGAAGGGTCGAGATACTCTGAAGTTGCTGTCAGGTAATAAGTATCAGGAAGATCCTCTATTTCCATTGCAGAGATATATTCCTCCAAAACAGTATTCATCTCCTCAAACTGATATTGAAGTTCATCAAATACTAGCTCTTCATATCCCTCAAAAGTAATTTCCCCAGCCTCCTCTTTTGCCTTCTCCGCAGCTTCAGCCGCTTCTTCTGCAGCTTTTTCCACAGCTGCATTCACACCCTCCTTTAGAGAGTTCTCAGCAGCTTTTACCGCATTATTTATAGGCGTTTGAACGTCGAATCGCAAGAATTCATTAATATTATCAATCATTTTCTTCACGCCTTCATTCATCAGATCGGCACCAGCTTTTGTTACCAAATATATGGTGCTCAAATCCAAACCAATATCCAATTTCACGGTAATCCGTACTTGCTCAACAAAATCATATTTAACAGGCGGAATTTGAATCCCCAGCTTTGCAATAATAGGAAGAGTAGCCTTTACCGAACTCTGCGTGAGAGTTTCAATCTCTGTAGCTAGTTTGGCCTCAGGAACTGGGATCAAACCTTTCTTCAAAAGACATAAGATTTTGAAAATAACTTTTAGATTCGTAGCCAATTTTACTACAGGTTTTGGAAGTTTCGGAATCTTTGGTGGACGAGGTAGATCTGGCAATTTAGGAACTTGCAGTGATGGTAAGTCAGGCAGATTTGGCATCACAAATTCAGGGAAGTTCTTCATCCAATCAGGGATTGGAATCGAAGGCATTTCCAGAACAAAATCAGGCGTAAAATCAGTTGGGAATGTGAAATAAGGAAGATTTGGCAACCTAATAGACTGAGGTTGGAATTTCAGATCAGGCCAAATCACTTTTATACCGGTTTTTAGTTGAGAAACATCCACCACAATATCCGGCCACTTCGGCAACGGAATGATAGGTGGTTCAGGAATAGCAGCAAACAAATTCATCAAAATATTAAGTTTGCTAAATCTGTCGCTCTTACACTGGTCACATGATTTTTGGTATTCTGCAGCCAAATCCAGAATCACCTTCCAGTCTTTGAATGTCTTTACGGCATCCTCGCTCGCCTTTATCCATGATTTTATTATCTTTGATTGCCTCTTTATGTAACCGCCTGTGAATTCCATTATTGCATCCAGCCAGCAGATTATTTGAGAAGCATATTTTGATTCGAGTGTTTTGAAATTCAATACATCCCGAGGAAGATTCGCGATCTGATCCATCGTTGTCATAATCTGTTTCACAGATTGAGTTAGATCTTTCATGTTTAACACGACCTTGTCGCAAAGAGATTTTCTGGTTGGATCAGTTTGAGTGTCACATTTATAATGATCGGTAAATCTCTTCACCTCACTTTCTTCGTATTTCAACCAAGCCTCTGCTTGTCGCTTAAATTTAACAATTTCAGATTGGGAAATTGCAGGAATCCGGATCAGAACCTCTTTTCCTTCCACTTGAATCAGAGGAATACTGTTAATAACTCTCAAGAAATCATATTGGTTCTTAATTTTGCTGAAATTCACATTAAATGTCGCAGAGTCAGGAATCATTGTTTTGAAATCCGGATAAATAAAGTAGAAAGTTGGGAAATCCAATAGTTTATTATAAATTTCATCAGTTTGCTTATCTAACCAGTTAGTAATAACACTAGGGAAGCCAGGAATCTTGATGTTATACGCACCAGCAGCACTCACAGGAGAGCTGGTATTTGAATAAGCAAAGTTTCCGCTAGTTGTTCCAGTATCTGCGCCACCACTTCCATCAGAAATCACAGTAGCCATTCCAATATCAGGATTTGATACGGAATTTGTAGCTGTAGCAATCGCATCATCTATAGGTCCCTTGATCGCATCACACACACCAAGAGCCTCAGCTAGAGGAATAGAGAATGCAAAACATGGCGCTTGATGACCACTAGAAGGGCCACTACAAATCGCTGTACCAAGTCCAAGAGTCAAAGTAGGTGATAAATACAATCTGAATGTAGAAGGGAATCCGGTTGTTGGAAGGAACGCACCCATTCCTCCAGGCCAAGTGTGACCAAGAGAGAAAACAGGTAATCCAGCCACTGCATCATCAGCTGCAAAGAAAGCATAGTTGTAAGGAATAGGAAGACAACCTCCAGAACACCTCAAAGCCTTCACAGCGCTCTCTACGCTATTTGCCACGGCATCGGCAGCACTCTGTGCCTCCGTCAATCCTCCAGCCCAAGAATCAGGACATCCATCGCCATCAGAGTCATAAGGATATGTCATTGATTTCATTTTCTGCTTCAAATCGGGAGGTATTTTTGGGTTTTCCGGATCAATCCCAGACAAAGCATCCAAATCTATAGGTAGATCATCAGTCATGTCATAACCTGTACTCGAAACCTCAGCTACATCATAAGTGTTGTAACCACGACTCGATAAATTAACCTTGGAATAAAGATAAGTAAGGGTTCCCTCAGGATTGTATGAAGGTTTTACCAATACATCTGAAAAATGTTGTGAATCAAAATCACCAACATCAAAATGAATCTCTGGAGTATCCCCAAGAATCATTGAATACATAATAGTTCGACTACCTCCGGCAGGAACAGAAATCCCCTTTATCACTCGAGATCTACTACTCACTTCAGTTTCCTCCCACTCAATTTCATCTGGGCAATTACTGTCCAGACATTCCAAACTCTCAAGTTCCAGAGTCATGTTTAGAGGAGTGAAATCCGAAATAATCATATCGCTCACATTCGAACCACTACTGTTTTCTAACGTAATTACATAATTAATTTTATCCCCTTTGGCAATAGTCCCTCCGTTCACGTCTATCGCTTGTTTTGTTGAGTTTAAGCCGAAAACAGT
>JAOZTS010000011.1 GCA_029939035.1 Candidatus Altimarinota bacterium
TAGTTGCATTTTATTTCACATGGCCTCTAATATTTTCCTCTCTCTTTTTCAATAACATATCAAGAGTCACCTCACCAACCGCATTTCTCATTGTAGTTTGAGCAAGTTGAGAGATTGCATAATAGAAATTTTCAACCTCAAGAACGGCCTTAGACGCATCACTAACTTTGTAGTAAATAACCGCATTAATAGTTACGGAGATATTGTCTTCTGAAATAGCTTCCTGGTCTGGAACATCCACAGCTTTCACACGAATATCAACCTTAGTCATTTTTTGAAAAACCGGAATGATAATTCTCCATCCAGGTTGTACAAGGCCAGTAAATTTACCCAAAGTAAATTTCACACCTCTTTCGTATTGTTTTACCTCTCTGATACTTACGATCACGAGGATTATGAGCGCAATAGGGGCATAAATTAGAATTTCTCCGATGTACATAGCAATTTGGTTAAATAATGCATACCCAACATTAACAATATCCTAGCGAAAAGCCACCTAATTACCATTGAGAAAAAGGTCAAAAAATGGTAATATATATAGATGTGCGAGTGCACAGCACGAGCGCGCAGCAAGGCGAAGAATCTGGCTCTGCCAGTCCTGAAGCCGAAGCGAGCTTATCAATTAAGTCAAAAACATGCTTACAGCCTATGCAGTTACAGCAGATGCAGAAGAAGTAGCAAGTGGTACAGTTCTAGAACTGGCCAAGCTAGTAGAATTGGTAATCACAAAAATCCCTCTATGGATAGCGGGAGCAATAGTGATAGTTCTTTCTGTATTGGTAGCAAAATTGGCAAAAAGCATTGTAAAGAACAAGCTCGAAGAAAAAGGAGTTGGTGAAGAACATAAGGAATTACAAATTTTGGGAGGAAGAATTGCTTATTCGTCTGTTCTAATACTAGGTATAACAGTCGGTCTAAAGATCGCAGGTATCGACCTTACTACTATCCTTGCAGCTGTAGCATTCGGTATTGGTTTCGCATTGAAAGATTTAATTATGAACTTCTTGGCAGGAATAATGCTGCTAGTGAGTCATCATTTTACAATTGGAGATTTTATTAGTGTTGGAGGAACAATAGGTAAAGTAGAAGAGATTCAATCAAGAGTTACAGTGTTAAAAGCAATCGACGGAACAAAAGTGATAGTTCCAAATGCACAAATGTTCAAGAAACAAGTAACTTCATTCACTTCAAACCCTTTCAGAAAGATTACTTTGGCAGTTGGAGTGGATTATAGACACAAGTTAGAGAACGTAATAAAGATCTGTATGGACTCCGTGAAACACACAAAAGGTGTGCTTCTGCAGCCAAAGCCTTCAGTTGTAGTGGCTGGGTTTGGAGACAGCGCGATCGATATAAAGATCAAAGCCTGGGTTAGCTCTACAGGTGGATGGATAAAGATAAAAAGTAATTTAGCTAAAAACGTGAAAAAGAACTTTGACAAACATGGAATCACTATTCCATGGCCTATCAGAACAATTGCTCAGGACAAAGATTCTCCAATCGAGGAGAAAGAATTTGTAGCAGAAGTGGCTAAGGAAGAACCAAAACAGCCTCAAGTTGCCACTCCGGTAGTAACTTCACAAACTCCAGTTGTTGTTCCTCAAGAAGTTGAGAGCGACGAGCAGCCTCTAAAACCGTTGAGCGAGCAGAGGTAATAGGAGGGTAGTTTATTTTCGCATTGGTAAAATAGTAAAATTTTTTGACTATTTTACTTTTCAAAAAAAGAATAGCCACACACATGCTCTCTCAAAATCAAGACAATAAAAAACCCGCCATTGGCGGGAAAAACTTAGGCTTTAGACGAAAATATATTATCGGCTAAGAACTTTTTTGTTAAGTTTGTTTTTGTTTTCGGGAGACCAATCCTTACTTTTTTTACACACCTTACTTCGGAAAATATTTTTAGTCGATCCATCGACCGCCTGTTAGTGTGAACCATCTACGCAATATAAATCACGGAGGTCACCAGACCCAACCACGAGGGAAGTAAATGAGCGGTTCAGCTAGTCAAGAAGCACCATCACAAAGTGTGAGAGATAGGTAAGAGGTGGTCTTACCCATCTCACACACTTTCTATACTAATTTTTAAGGATCGGTATTGGGCTCTTGGATGGCATCATATATTTACTATCTTTTTTAGCGTTTCAAATCATAATACCCCTCCGGGTAAAATAGAGCAACTACTTAGGGTGGACATATAAAAAGCTATAGTTTAATTTAAAAATAGACATTAAAGCTGATTCTGCTAAACTGGACTAAAGTACCAATTTGCAAAAATGAACGAAATCTCTATTTTCGACATCGCAGGGCCGATAATGGTTGGACCGTCAAGTTCTCACACTGCCGGTGCGTGCAAAATTGGGCAGTTCGCTAGAGCACTATTTCACGGGACTCCACGGAAGGTTACGTTCTATCTCCATGGGTCTTTCGCCGAAGTTTACAAAGGACATGCAACCGATCGCGCACTTCTCGGGGGAGTATTAAAGATGAGAACAAGCGATCCATTGATAAAAGACAGTTTCAAAGTTGCTGACAAAAAGAAAATAGAATACGAATTCAAAAAGAAATTCCTTGGAGAAAGATACCATCCAAATACTGTGGAAATAGTCCTTGAAAATTCCAGGAGAAAATTGTCAGTGATTGGGTCTTCAGTGGGAGGTGGAGTTATTGAAATCCTAAAAATCGATAATTTTAATATTCGCTTAAGGGGAAGAGCTGGAAAATACCTTTCATTAGTAGTGAGGCACGACAAGAACAAAATGGTAATTCCAAAATTGAAAGAAAAAGTAAATGCCTTGAAAGGAATTAGAGTTCATGACGTAGAGCAAAGAACGTATAAAGATAAAACTCTAAGTATTCTTCATACAAAAGGACGCAGAATAAAACTACCCGAAGTAATTGAACTCGAAAAAAGCATGCAGCATGTAGATTTCATCAGATCACTTTCTAAACTAGAAAAACAATAATATGAAATACCATTTCCAAACAGCAGAGGATCTAATCAAGCTTACAAAACTGCATAAAGTACCAATTTCCGAAATTGCAAAGCTGTATGAGTCCCAAAGATCTGGGAGCGCGTTAAGCACAATCAGAAACAAAATGAAGCTGACTCGAGATATCATGTACAAAGCTGTAAAAAAAGGAATCAAATCCAACAAGAAATCAATAATGGGGATCAGTGGTAGTGACGCCCAAAAAGTTTATGAGTCTTTGAAGAATCTGAAGAAAATGATGGGGAACAAGGTTACTGTAAGAGCAATGGCATACGCATTAGCAGTTGGAGAACAAAACGCACGAATGGGGAGAATAGTTGCTTTTCCAACAGCTGGAGGAGCAGGAGTAGTGCCTGGAGTTTTATTTAGTGCTGCGGAACATTTTAAAGCAGGTAAAAGAAAATTACTAAGAGGAATGTTTTGCGCATCAGCAGTTGGAATAGTAATAGCAGAAGGATCAACAATATCTGCCGCAAAAGGAGGGTGCCAGGCAGAAATAGGAGCAGCTGTTGCAATGGCAGCAGCAGGTCTCACAGAGATGAGAGGGGGAACTCCAGAGCAATGTTTTGACGCATCAGCAATTGCATTCAAGAGTTATCTCGGACTAGCATGTGATCCACTCGCTGGCCTAGTAGAAGTCCCTTGTATAAAGAGAAATGCAATTGGATGTATGGCAGCAATCGGCGCAAGTGATATGGTAATGGCAGGAGTTAAAAGTTATGTGCCATTCGACGAAGTAGTACGTGCAGCAAAAGATATTGGTAGAACAATGCCACGTACAATCAAAGAAACAGCACTTGGAGGACTTGCAATTACGCCAACAGGAAACAGATTAAAGAAAAAACTAGGATTACGAATTACCAGAGAATTATAACCCCAGTCGCGTCAGCGACTCTAACCAAACTATGTATGTTTAGAATCGGAGTATTAGCATCAACAAACGGAACCGACCTACAAGCAATCATCGACGAAATGGAAGCTGACAAAATGCCAGGCATCGAACTCGCATGCGTGATCAGCAACAAGAAAAATGCCTACGCCCTAAAAAGAACCCGCGAACAAGGATACAAAGGAATTTGGGTGAAAACGAAGAACAGAACACGTGAAGAATTCGACCAAAAAGTTGCAGAACTCTTAGAGAAATATAAAGTCGACCTCGTAGTATTAATTGGATACATGCGCATTCTCACCTCAGGATTTATCGAAAAATTCCGCAACAAAATAATAAACGTACACCCAGCCCTCATTCCAAAATACGCCGGCAAAGATTTCTTCGGACAATCAGTCCACGAAGCAGTTCTAGCCTCGGGTGACAAAGAAACCGGCATGACAATTCACTACCTGGACGAAGGCGTAGACACTGGCCCAATCATTCTCCAAAAAACCTGCCCAGTCTACGCAGAGGATACTCCAGAAACCCTCAAGGATCGCGTCCAAGCCCTCGAAAAGGAGTGGTATCCGGAAGTAATTCGCCAATTAGCGAAGAGGAAGTAGTTTACTTCATATTTATCATCACCAACCCCAAAGTAATCACAACAATTCCAGCCATTTGGATTGCGGTAATGCTTTCTTTGAAATACAAATAACCAATTATGGTAACGGCAATAATAGAAAAGGCGATCCATAGTACATTTGTGATAGCCATTCCTTCATATTTGAGGGATTTAGCGAAAACGAGACCTGCGCCACCAAACATCAAAAAGGTTAACACAAGCAAAAGGGGGTTTTTTGTGAGGCTGTAGTATTTTGCAGCTAAACTTCCAGCAACATCCAAAACAGTAATGACTGCTATATGTAGAAAAAACGGATTCATATTATTTATTTTTCCACTTCCAATGGTATTTGATAGCGCTCGATAGGTGATACCAGGAAACCTTATTAAAAACTAGTTTCAAAAGTGAGCCCTGAGTGAGTCTTTTGTGATAATGGGTAGCAATTGCCTCTGGATAATAGATAACTTTGTAGCCGGCCTCCTGAGTTTTGCGACATAGGTCAAAATCTTCCATGAATAGGAAATATCTCTCATCAAATCCATTTATTTTTTGGAAAACCTCCATAGGCATCATCATAAATGCACCTGTTATGAGGTCTACTTCTTGGGTGCTCATGTGGTTAAAGTCTTCCATTAGATAATTTTCATACCTTTTTTTGAATGGCCAAATTTTTCGTAAAAAAGTTCTTTTTATAAATAGATCAACGAAGTTAAAGTGGCGTCTGCATGATTTCTGGACCTCTCCGTTGTGGTACATAAGCTTTGGGCCAACCATTCCCGCATCTGGATGTTCTTCTAGGTAGTCGACCAGTTTTTGCAAAGTATCAGTATCGACTGTTATATCTGCATTTAAAATCAAAAGATACTTGCCTTTAGCTTCTCGCGCCGCATAATTCATTCCAGAACCATAACCCAGGTTCTTTCCAGGCTCTGTGAGGATAATATCTCCCTTCTCAGCGGCTTTCTTTAAATAGTCGAGACTTTCATCGCTAGAGTTGTTATCACAAAAGATAACCTCGTATTCGAAGTCAGTTTTGCTCTTCTCCAAAGCTTCCACACAAAGACGTGGGAAGTATTTTTGATTATAATTAACTATCGCAATTGAAAGTTTAACCATTGTTTAGTTTGTTTTTTATTTCATCTCTGCCTTTCGGATCAACACTAGCCCTATTGTCTGAAATTTTCAAATCCCATTTTCCACGTACAAAACTTTTTTCATAAATATTTTTTGCAACAACAATCCCGGCTCCAATAAAGCTTCCACTGCCAACTTTTACGCCCGGCATGAAACTCGTATTTACTCCAACTCGAACATTGTCACCTGTAACAAGTCCAAATTTATTCAAGCCACTATCTACTTTGTCCCCATCACAATCGATACAAACATTTTTCTCATCCAAACGCAGGTTCCCAGTCACAGTTCCAGCTCCAAAGCTCACATTGTTCCCAATCACACTATCTCCAACATAATTGCTATGAGTCCAAACGTCATTGCTCAAAAAACTTCTAGCAACTTCAGTCGAATAACCAATCACACAGCCCCGACCAAGATGACTATCTCTAACTAACGCATTATTCGCAACGATACAACCTTTACCCAAATAAACAGGACCATTCACTACAGCACCTTCAAAGATTTTCACATCATCCTCAACAATCACATCGCCTTTCACAACTGCCGAATCCGCAATCGAAGCACTATCACTAATGCCTTTCTCAGACATTTTAAAGTAATGATCAAAAACCGGCTTCACATGCCAAGGATATTTGATTGGTTGCCAAAAACCACTATATTCCACGGCCTTCATCTTCACACCATCGCGAATCATATCGCTCAAGGCGACTTCATACACATCATCCTTCCCACTTCTAGCATTCTCCAAATACTGCATCAAACGAGCATAATCTCTATGATAATGAACAACAAGATTCACCATATCACTAGGCTCTTCACCAGGTTCTGGTTTTTCAACAATTCCTTTAATCAATCCATCATCAATTTTCAAATAACCCCCAGGGAAATATTCTGTAACCTTTTTACCAAGGATATAGCCTTCCTCATTTCCATCAGCAGCTTCGACAATAAGTTTAAGAGCCTCGTCATCTACAACATCATTACTACTGAATATCAAAACCGGCCCAACACAAACATCTCGTGCCGCCAGTACCGCTCCACACATGCCCATATCCAAATCTTTTTGCTCAACCACAGTAACATCAGGAAAAATTTCACGCGAAGCCCTCTCCAACCGCTCCAAATTATGAGCTCCACCCACAACAATCACATCATCGAGGCCATTTTTCTTCAAACTCTCAAGCTGCCACTGAATAAGTGGTTTTCCCAAGAACTTCAAAAAATTTTTATCTTCAACCGGCTTCATCCGTTTACTGCGCCCAGCTGCAAGTACTAATACTTTCATGCAAATAATCTATATGTAAAAGCTCAAGAAATAAACCCTTTTATCGATTCTGCCAATGATTCTCGATAGCCGTGTTTAGGCTCAAACCCCAACATTCGACTGATTTTAGTGGAATCAAATTTTCGCTCCTTAAAACCAAGGAATAAATTCTCAGAAGGTATCGAAATCCCAAGCCCCTCCAACAATCTAGAAATCCCAACCACAGGCCCTTTCAAAAACTCAGGAATTTTCCGGATTTTGCTTTGCTGCCCAAGCCCCTCAGCAATCGCAGCAAACAATTCAACAAAAGTAATATTCTCCTTCGCCACAATAAAATTCTGCTTATTCTCAGCATCCTCGAGCACTCGAACTATCGCATCAGCCAGATCACGAACGTCGATATACGCATTAATCCCAGGAGGCGCAAAAACGGTCGACTTTCCATGCACATACTGAATCAAACGCTCCACATTCACATTGCTGTCCGGCCCAATCACAAGTGGGGGATAAATGATATTCGTCGGCATCCCACTCTCATGAATCTGCTTGTTCGGCAGAAATTTCGAATAACTATAGCCAAGATTTTTATTCTTATCCCAATCAAACTCAGTTTCCTCAGTGACCAAATCATGATCAAACCCAAACGCCGCCGTCGAACTCATATGAAGCAATTTCTTCACGTCACCGTTCTCACAAGCCCGCAAAACATTCAGCGCACCCTCGTTATTTATCTTCAGAACGTCGTCTCTATCTTTTTTATGAAAGGAAATATGGCCCGCCAGATTGATCACATAATCAGCAGTCGCAATAAACGGCAAAAGAGTCTCCAAATCAGTCACATCAACCCCATGCGAAGACCGAGACACAGCTGCCACATCAGAAAATCCCCGCTCTTCCAAAGCTTTCACAAGTGCATTCCCAATAAACCCCGTTCCACCAATTATAAGTACTTTTGAATCCTTCATGATTTAGTATATCTATAAAAGTCTCGAGTATATAAAAATCCACTGTAATAAGCAAAGGACAAAGCCAAAGATGCCGCAACAACTACACAGTAATAAAGAATCACATTTCCAGGATAAATCAGGAACGCGATCATCAAAGCGATCATTATTACCTGAAAAATAAACTTCAACTTCCCAGTAACTTTAGGCGAAACAGCTGCCCCCTTCGATAAAAGATAGTTCTTTAAACCATCCACAAAAACATCTCTGAACAAAAGAGCAACAAACACCCCTGCATGCACAATGTCATAAGGGATCAGCAACATATACATCACCAAAGTCAGAATCTTATCAAAAAGCGAATCGAAAACTTTTCCAAAAGTCGACACCACCTTCCAACGACGAGCCAAAAATCCGTCCAAAAAATCAGTAAAAGTTGCCAGAACAAAAAAGCCAAAAATCCAAACAAACTTATTTGGGAATTCTAGGAAAAACAGCACTACAATCAGCACCGTCAAGCCAGCACGCAAAAAAGTCAAAATATTTGGAATATGTTTTTTCATAATTAGGTCAAAATCTCCTCAAGCTTTCCATCATTGATCGCATCATGCAGCTCCATCGCAATTCGATCTCCATAACTCAAAGTTTCTCCATAAAGATAACCAGAATAAGGCGTAAATTTAGTTCCAGGCGATCCAGGAATTCTCATGCTAACATCAAAAATCACAAACTCCTCTTTGCCATCATCAGCAGCAACTGCGCCTTGCAGAGCAAATGGTCCAATCATTCCAGGTTTTACTTCTTTCTCCATAGTCTTCACAAATTTCTCACCAATTTCAAAAGCTTTCTCAACCAAAGATTCCTTCATTGTCACACTGTAGTGCCCAGTCTCAATCATTTTCGGACTAAATCCAGAGCTCAAAAGTGTCTCCTGAACTTTTGCGTTTAATCTCAAGAATCCATCCAGATCAGTCTGCCTACGAGCATCAGTTCCCATCAATTCGAGCTCGCCATTGAGAGGTGAATAAAAGAAATTCAGATTTATCTGCGCACCTACAACGAATTCTTCGATTACAGCTTGATCCAAAGTGTCTTGAGCAATCTGTCCCTTCATCAGCATCTTCTCAGCTTTTTTGTAATAACTTTTCTCACTGGTTGCGATGAAAAATGCTCTCTCATATCCACGAATCGCTTCGTTTACTTTTACCAAAAGTGGTCCACCATTATCTTTATTGAAATGTTGGTCAAATGCTTCGCTCAGTTTTTCTTTACTCATTTTCTTTTCTCCACGTCTGATGATTTTTGGGATCCTAATTCCAGCTTTTTCCAACAAATGATATTGGTTAAGCGGTTGGTCACGCTCTTCGAGCTTCACGCCCTGACGTAAGCCAAAAATAGGGACTTTGAATTTATCCTCTATGTCTTTGAAATTGTCAAAATACACCCAGAAATATCTGTTATGAATGAAAATGGTATTCAATTTTCGGAGCTGATTCTGAACTGCCGGTTTCACAATGTCTGAAAATTTATCAACAACAATTACCTCGTCAATACATCCACGCCCGTCCTTCCGAGTCTTATAATATTTTTTGAAAGTTTTTTCCCGACCCTTCTGGCAAACCGCCACAGTACGGAAACCGTATTCTTTCGCTCCACTGCAAACATCCAAAGCACTATGCCCACCCAAAACACCAATAGTGATATCACCAGTGTCATACTTTTTTAGTATTTGTTTTATATCTGTCTTTTTAATCATAGATTTATGAGGTTAACCTAATACTTTTTCAATTTCATTTTTCTCGATTGCCTCCTTGATATCTCGTGCAATCCTTCTTCCTGTACTCATAGGTTCGTCATATCGAAGCCAAGTGTACGGAGATCCATGAATATATGGATTTGTTCCAGCCACTATTCTCGCAGAAATTTCAAATACAGAATAATTCAATTCAGGATCAATAATTCCTTCGAGACAGAAAGGTCCAAACAGTCCTCCATCTACGAGTTTTTTAGAAGCATCAATAACTCTTTGACCCATATCAAAAATCTCAGGCAACAATGATTCTCTCAACACGATAGGGACATTCCCAGTAATTGTATAAGTAGTTCGTATACTAGCATCCACTTGGTCTTTTGCGGCTACTCGTCCGATCGAATCAGCATTTGATTCATATCTTTTATCAAAGCCCATAACCTCCAGTTCACCGTTCAATCGAGAATAAAAATAATGAGAATAAACCGGTACACCTATTATGTATTCCTGTATCACATACCCATCATGATCATCTCCATAATCTCGTAGTCTTTCCTCAAACTCTTCAGGAGAATTTGCAATAAAATAACCCTTTCCTCCAAGGGCTCCATGAAATTTTATGATTACTGTCCGATCAATATCTTCAGGCTTATCGAAAATTTTCGGCACCTTGATTCCTGCATCCAGAAGCCATTCTCTTTCTTTGGTTCGATCACTCTCCCATTCCAAAATTCCTTTTGTTCCATAATGCATTGCCTTCACATCCATCATTTTCTCAGCGCCAATATATGCAACATAAGAACCATGCGGAATAATAACAGCGTTTTGATCAATCAGTTGTTGTTCAATTTTAAAATAATCCTTGAAGTCATCCACCTCGATAATCTGATCAGCAACCCCATAACTCTCATAAGGTTTCTTTCTGTCTTTCTGGCAAATACAAATAGTCTCAAAACCCTCTTCCTTCGCCCCTTTCAAGATCTGAAGGGCAGTGTGACTTCCTAATGTCGCTATTTTGTAATCTTTTATATTCCCCATTAGTAAATATTTATTATTATTAAAAGTAACTTTAATATAAAGAGAGGAATTAGTCTAGAAAAAATTAAATAAATACCCCGAATCCGAGTGCAATCAAATAAATAGCAAAGATTATTAAGCTATTCTTTTTCAAGAACTTCATAAGGAAGGCAACGGCCAGAAGCCCAAAAGCAAAGGACGTAATAAATCCAATCAATAAAGGCAAAATATCCACACCTAAACCACCATTTTCAGGAATGTTAAGAGCTGTTAAAAGACCAGCACCAGCCATCGCAGGAATTCCTAACAAGAATGAAAACCTAGCAGCTGAACTACGGCTAATTCCCTGGAAAAGACCTGCAACTATAGTTGAACCTGATCGAGAAACACCAGGAATCAAAGCCATAGCCTGAGCCAAACCAATCACAATCGCTTTCCACCATTTCATCCCTCGCACTTCAGCACTTTCATATCCTCCAGGTTGTACATAATCTCGAGCTTCATCCACATTCTCCATAAGTGGTTTGTGCCACCTCTTATAAGCATATTCGCCACAAACAAAAATCACGCCAACCACCATCATCCAAGCACCAACAGACTTAACATTTCTAAAAGTAGCATCAATTACATCTTCAAATAAAAGTCCTACAATTACTGCAGGGATCGTACCAATTAGAATATATCCAATCAGCTGACCATAAGGAGATTTAAAATTAAAAGTAAAAAACGCCTTTATCATTCCCCAAATATCTTTCCAGAAATAAACCAAAATCGCCAACAAAGTCCCCATATGCACAACAACATCAAAACTTTTCAAAGTCTCCACATTCAAACCGAGCCATTCTTCCCCCAAAACCAAATGCCCACTCGATGAAATAGGCAAAAACTCAGTAATACCCTGCAAAATCCCTAAAATAACGGAATCTAAAATCTCCATTTTTAATGTCTAAAGTAACGTCTTCCAGTAAAGACCATAGAAACTCCTAACTCGTCTGCCCGTGCCACAACTTCTTCATCCTTCACAGAACCTCCCGGCTGACTAAACGCAACAACGCCGAGCTCTATAGCCTCCTCCATTGCATCCGCAAAAGGGAAGAATGCGTCGCTCGCCATCACAGATCCTTTGATCTTTTCACCACCCTTGATTCCAGCAATTCTCACACTATCAACTCGAGACATTTGGCCGGCACCAACTGCCACAACTTCCGTTCCCTTAGCCATTACCACAGCATTCGACATCACATGTTTCACGACTTTATTTGCAAACAATAAAGCTTTCACCTCCTCGTCTGTAGGAGCTTTTTTTGTAATCACTTTAAAGTCATTAGGCTTCAATTCATAAGTATCTTTTGTCTGAATCAGAATTCCACCAGCAACTTTCTTTATATCCATCTTCAATAGATCTAGCTTCAAATCACCAGTTTCCATAATTCTCAAATTCTTTCGAGTCATCAATCTCTTCAAGGCTTTTTCATTAAAAGATGGAGCAATAATCATCTCCACAAACATCTTGTGCTCTTTCATATAATCAACAATTCCCTCAGTAACTTCACGATTCACAGCGATCACACATCCAAAAGCTGACATCGGATCAACAGCATGTCCTTTCTCAAAAGCTTCCTCGAGAGCCGAAGCCGAAGCAACACCACAAGGATTGTTATGTTTAATGAAAACCGCAGTCGGCTCATAAAACTCCTTCACGAGCTCAAGCGCACTATTTCCATCCACAATATTATTGAAAGACAACTGTTTTCCATGCAAAACCTTCGCATTTGTAATATTTGAATCATGATTTAATGGATTTCTGAAGAATGCAGCCTTCTGATCAGGATTTTCCCCATACCTCAAACTTCCAACCTTTTCATAATGAAGATCCAAAAGCTCAGGATCACCAACTTGCTTCCTCAGATAATGTTCAATCGCATCATCATATGCATGAGTTAGGGTAAATGCTTTCCGCGCTAGTTTTTTCCTGTCCTCGAGCGAAACATCTCCATCCATTACCAATTTATAATCCTCAGGCGAAGTCAAAACAGTCACATATTTGAAATTCTTCGCAGCCGACCGAATCATACTTGGCCCACCTATATCAATATTTTCAATAACCTCTTCTTCAGTCACGCCTTCCTTCACAACAGTTTCCTGAAAAGGATAAAGATTCACAACAACCAGATCGATCATCTTCACACCATTTTCCTCAGCCTGTTTCATATGTTCGTCATTATCACGTAGAGCCAGCAGGCCTCCGTGCACTTTTGGATGAAGCGTTTTTACCCTTCCATCCATCATTTCTGGGAATCCTGTGTAGTCACTCACATCGACCACTGAAACGCCCCCATCTTTCAGAGCTTTGGCCGTCCCTCCAGTCGACAAAATCTCAACCCCCTTATCAGTTAAACTTTTTGCAAGTTCAACAACGCCTGTCTTGTCAGACACGCTTATTAAAGCTCGTTCAATCGGCATTGAAAATAAATTAAAGACTAAAAAAACCTGCTAAATTCTAGCCATCAGAGTCAGAAAGTCAAGGATAATCTACTAAGCTGGATCATTACCCCCTTTACTCCACGGATTACACCTCAAAACTCGCCACAAAGACTTCGGCACACCGATCACGACCCCATACTTGTGCACTGTGCGAAGAGAATAGTCCGAACATGTCGGCCTGTATTTACAATACCCACCGGGGAACATAACCTTAAACAGCCCGTGATCAGGCGATAGAGTCCTCTGGTATATCCAAATAACCGCCATTATCAAATACCGCGGTATGTACCAAATATGTTTAAAAACCGTCATAATAACCGACATAGTCTTAGTAGTAATCTCCTGGATATTGTTTCACACCATTGTAGATAACTTCCCAGTGAAGGTGAATTCCAGTAGCACCATATACACGACCAGTATTACCCATAATACCAATCACGTCACCTTGGCCAATCCATTGTCCTTCATAAACATTCACGCTATCCAGATGAGCATAAAGAGTTTGTAACCCATCTCCGTGATCAATAATTATGTGATTACCATATCCACCTCCCCAAGTTCCAGTCGAAGCTTTTGTAATAGTTCCGGCACCGGCAGCCCATACAGGAGGTTTTGAAGTGTCAGCAATATCTATTGCGTAGTGACCAGCCTTATATCCTTGAGTAATTTTACCCTTAGTTGGATAAATGAAGATCTTGCCAAATGCAGGAGCGCTGGTAGAAGAAGACACATCTGCATAACTCACAGCTCTGCTTGTAGATGAAGCAGTATAGCTAGCCGTAGCAATATTAACTGGTGCAGCTTGTACAGCTCCAGGCAAGAATAGATCCTGTCCTTTATTTAGAGCATCAGCTTCAAGAGTATTTTGAGCGATGATAGATTCAACACTAATCTCATATTTATCAGCAAGTTTCTCCAATGAATCTCCACTTTGAACTGTGTAACTAAGTCCATCAACTGGTGGAACTAGTAGTTTTTGTCCTGCTCTTATGCTGTTTGCATTCGCTAGTCCGTTTTCCCACATTATAGTAGAAACGCTAACTCCATAATGCTCAGCAATAACTGATAATGATTCTCCATCCGCTATAGTATGTAATGCGAAATCTGTTAATCCAACTCGGTTTGATTCGTTTGTTTGTGGATTAATTTTTATTAAGTATCCATTTTCATCAGAGACCAGAATATCTCCAGGTAGCGAATAAGAACTAATATAATCGCTTGAATAGTTCATTGAAACGGCTGCAAACGATCCTCCAGGAGTAACAGAGCTCACTACTAGTGCAGTTGCTCCGATCATTACTGCTTGGAATAGAAGTCTTTTTTGTGGTGAAACAGGAATAACATCTGAAACAAATAGTCTAACTCCTACAAAAAAACGCCTCACGTTATTAAACAAAGGAGTCTTCAGTACTGTTCTGACAGGGTACGATATAAATTTAAATGCATCTTTTGCATAAGATTTCCACAGCACACCTTTAGAGAAATTTCTCATGTGGCGAGCTTTTCTCGCAAATTTGTTTACCTGCAGTATTGTTTCGTTTGTATCCATATATATTTTCCAAAGGAATTTAACAAAGTTTTCTCTAAAAATCAATCTGATTTCAACTCCTTATAGTATGAAGCCTTTGAGAATTCCCTTCAAGATGCGAACATTGACGTTTGAAGGGGAACATTGTGGAATATATGATAGTTGGAGGTGATAAGGCCAATATTTCCCATCAGTTAGTGAAAAAACGTGAATTGACAAAACAAAACAAGAAATAGGGAGTAAAATAAAATTCTTGACATTTTTGTGATAAAGTCGCGTTTTGCTATTGTCAAAAATAGAACATTCTGATAACTTCCCACTGCTTCAAATATTTTTCTGTTCTATGCCATCACGTATAGGGCTCAGAGGTCATTAGATCTTAATCCAAAGAAATATGGAAAATTTAGAAACCACAAAATACGAAATCATGTTAATTCTTCTACCTGACCTAGGAGAAGAAAAGACAAAAAACGAACTTGATGAAGTTCGGTCTGTAATCTCAGAAAATGGAGGTGAAATCTTTAACGAAGATCTCTGGGGTGTCAGAGAATTTGCTTACAGGATCAAAAAACTAGACGAAGGATACTATGCAGTATTCAACTTCACTATGGAGCCGGGGAAATTGAAAAAACTAGACAAACCGCTAGTACTAAACCAAAGTGTGCTTCGGTATTTGATAGTTAAGACTCCAAATAGTCACGAAATTATCACATTAGAGGAATACGAAGAAAAAGCGGCAAAAGAAAAAGCTGAAGAGGATAAAAAGAAAGAAGAAAAGGAGAAAGGAAAATCTGCCCCAAGGCCAAAACCAAAACCAAAGCCAAAGGCCAAAGTAGAAAAAGTAGAAAAAGTAGAAAAGGTAGAAAAAAAGGAAGAGCCAAAGAAAGAAGAGCCAAAAGAGGAAAAACCAGAGAAAGAAGAGGAACCAAAGGAAGAGCCAAAAAAAGAAGAGAAAAAGCCTGCAGCAAAGCTGGACGATGTTGACGAAAGGCTTAGAAGCATCATCGACGATCCTGATATTTCACTTTAATAACCATTAGAAAATGAGATCAATAAACAAGGTAATAATCATAGGAAATCTAACAAGAGATCCGGAAATGAAAGAAACTCAAAACGGCCAAGCAATTACAACTTTTGGTATAGCTACAAATAGAGAATGGGTGGTTGGAGACGGAGAAAGAAAGAAATCTACAGAATTTCATGAAGTAGTAGCATGGGCTAAATTGGCAGAAATATGCGGAAAATTCCTTAAAAAAGGAAAATTAATATATTTAGAGGGATATCTGAAAACACGAAGTTGGGAGACTGAAGAAGGAGACAAAAGATTCAGAACAGAAGTAGTCCTTCAAGACATGATTATGCTTGAAAAAAGAGGTAATGTAGATGGAGAAGACAGAGAATTACTAGAAACAGCACCCAAAGCAGAGGATGCCCCTGCACCAGATGCTGACGATAACGTATTTTAATCAATAACCAACTTATAATATGCCATCATATAAGAATAGAAAGTGCCACTTCTGTGAAAACCAACTTGAGCATATTGATTACAAAAATGTGAGCCTAATCGAGAAATTTACATCTCAGTATTTCAAAATTGTTCCTCGGTATTACAGCGGAGCTTGCCTAAAACATCAGAAAAAACTCACAACTGCGATCAAAAATGCAAGAATTATGGGGCTGACAAGTTTTATTAGGTAGAGGCAAACACTATTTTACCACTTAACCCTTTCAAAATAGGGCTTTTTTTGGTATAATAACTAGAAAAATTCATACAAAAACAAAACAAAAAATGATAAAAAAACTAAAAGAAAAATTTAAGCAAAGAAAGATACGAATAGCGAAGGAAAGGGAATACCTGGAAAACCTACCTTCGGCATTCGACAATACTGCGATTTCATGGACCGCTCCAGAACACATCAGACACAATAGAGGGAAGATCTGGAAAGTAATTGTGGCCTCTCTACTAATAGCAGCAATTGTAACTGGAGTGGTTCATCAAGCATGGACTTTCTCTCTAGCAATAATGGTTTTCGCGATTGTCTATTATCTCGTAAACAGGGAGCCTACAAAAGACGTAGAAGTATCAATCTCAGATATTGGAATAAAGGTAGGAAGAAGGAAGTACCCATTCACAAGAATAAATTCTTTCTGGTTGGTTTACGAGCCTCCATATACAAAATCATTGCACATAAGGGTAGATAAAGACCTAGTGGTTGATGTTTCCATACAGCTATGCAGGCAAGATCCATCAGAGGTTCGTGAGTTTTTGATGGAAAAAATTCCAGAAAGAGAGGGACATAACCAGTCTTTAACTGAATTATTCTCAAGATTACTAAAAATCTAAACACTTAAATTATGTCATTAGATAAAGGAAAATTCAAAATCCACTACAAGGAACAAATGAAAAAGGCATTTAAGGGCTTGGATAAAATCCAGGATGAGCTTTCAAAAGGGCTATATGTGAAAACAGCTAGAGGTAGACTGCAAGCGAATATGATGACAGATATCCTCACCGGATCAGCTGTCGACAAAGTTAGAAGACTTTGGAGAGCAGAAGCTAAAAAAATAATAGCAAGTAGCAGTGGGGGATCAAAAATGCTTGCAGATCTGAATAGAATAGACAAAGTATATGGGGCAGAATTAGTTACAATAACCAAAATAGCAACCAGATACATAGCTGAAATCAGAAGAATGCACGGAGGAATGATAACCGGGAAAGTACTACTGAAAATGAGAAAGAGTGCCGCATTCAAAGCTCGTGTAATGTCAAAACTTTTATTAAATCCAAAGAACACAGGAGCAATGGCTTCAGTAAAATATGCATTCAAAATAGAAACACAGACAAAAGAAAGATTTGCAAAAGTAAAACTACACTT
Organism: Candidatus Altimarinota bacterium; assembly: GCA_029939035.1. Taxonomy (GTDB): domain Bacteria; phylum Patescibacteriota; class Gracilibacteria; order UBA1369; family LOWO2-01-FULL-3; genus JAACEU01. The sequence goes on from JAOZTS010000011.1 coordinate 17,484, forward strand.
AAGTAAAACATTTGCTTCAGGAGGGGCTGACTATGACCAAGGGGAAGCTCCAGCATCATGGATGACTCTGAATTTTCTTTCTGGAAAAGAGAAAAAAGAAGCCCTCGCATTTCACATAGCTGACAAAAAACTTTCAGGCGAAAAGCTGAAGGCATTCCTAAAAGCAGGAAGCAAACATGGAGCAATTAGTTTTTCTCTTGCAAGCCAATT
>JAOZTS010000082.1:0-952 GCA_029939035.1 Candidatus Altimarinota bacterium
CGTTGCAGAGTGTGCTTTTCCCTGATCCGTTTGGTCCCATGATTGCGTGAATTTCTCCTGACTCCACTTCAAGATTTATCCCTTTCAGGATTTCTTTTCCTTCCACTTCAGCGTGCAAATTTTCGATTTTCAGAGTGTGCTTTATTTTGAAAGTTGGTAAAGGGTTTTTGATCCGAGAAAGTTTTCGATTTCGGTATTTACGCGTCTGAGACCAGATAGGATTTCGCAGTTTTTATTGTAGCACTGCGGTTTTTTTATCCCTGGTATCAAACAGGGAACTATTGAGATTGGGCCTTCGAGTGCTTCTATAATTTCTTTTATGTAAAGTTTTTTCGAATCTTTTTTTAATGTATATCCTCCGTATTTTCCTCTTTCAGATACGATTATGCTTTTTTGTTGGAGTTGTCGTGCAATTTTTTGCAAAAATGAAAACGATAGATTTCTCTTTTCCGCGATTTGCTTGATTGACGATTTTTCCTTTGTTAGATGCAATAAAAGGATCAATGCGTAATCGACTTTTTGTGTTAAATGAAGCGCCCCACTTCTTTGTTTATTCATACTGATTTGGTGTGAATTAACTTAGGTTTAGAATTTATTGCAAAAAGCATGAATTGTCAATGGATGAGCCTTTTGCGCAGTAACGATATTTGGTACTATCCGTTTAGTTATTTGTATTTTAACCATATTAAATATGAAGATCAAAAACATGCTTGTTGCTCTGATTATTGGAGCGCTGACCTTTTCTACTACAGCCTTTTCTGCGGCTGAAGTATCAAATTTTTCAGATGTGGGAGAGTGGGACACTACTTTCAAAGCTATTGATTATCTTCGAGAGGAGGGAATCGTAGTTGGATATGATGATGGAACTTACGGGATTGATAAAAATATCAATCGTGCAGAGTTTTTGAAAATTGTGATGGAAGTTACGGATTATGACCTTGAAGGGGAAAAT
>JAOZTS010000082.1:962-5079 GCA_029939035.1 Candidatus Altimarinota bacterium
AATGGTATGCACCATATATTTGTGCGGCGACCGACCTTGGTTTTGTAGATGGATATCCTGATGGAACTTTCAAACCTGGAAATGACATCAATTTTGTTGAGTCGAGCAAGATCGTTACGAATGTTTTGGGAATGGATCTTGTAGAGGATGATCAGGAATGGTTTTCTCCTTATGTATTAGCTCTGGAGGAAAATGATTCTATTCCGGCACAAATTGATGGTTTTGATCACGATATTATGAGAGGGGAAATGGCTGAAATGATTTGGAGAATTGATACAGAACGAACTTATAAAGTTTCAAATACATTCGAAAATCTTCAAGCAGGCGTGCCTGCAGTAGAGGAAGGTGCTGAATTGATGGAATTTGAGTCTTGTGTGGAACTTGCTAATTATTTTGAGGATAATTCTTATAGTAGTTATGGATATTGGGAAGATGATGTTGTGATGATGGATATGGCTTTTGAGGGAGAATCTATGGCTAAATCTGCTGCGCCTATGATGGCTACTGAGGAGTCTGCTGGAAATGTGTTAACAGGAGGAGGTTCTGATGAATATTCTGAGACAAATGTTCAGGTTGAAGGTGTAGATGAAGCGGATATTGTGAAGACTGATGGAGAATTCATTTATTTGATAAAGGGTGATGATGTGAGAATTGTAAAAGCTTATCCGCCAGCGGCAATGGAAGAAGTTGGAGCTGTGGATTTTCAGGATTACTCTTTTTATCCGTCAGAAATGTATGTAGATGGTGATCGATTAGTTGTAATTGGAACTACATATTCTTACGAATTTGATGAGAGAGATTCTTATGGAACGAATGTGACTGCTGTTTATATAGTTGATATTTCAGATAAATCTGATTTGGAAATTTTGAGAAGAGTTACTTTTGAAGGTTCTTACAATACTTCTAGAAAAATTAACGACACAGTTTATTTGGTTGCGAATCAATATAACTACTACATTCCTTGGGAAGGTGACGATTGGATGCCAAAGGATTTGGTTCCTTTGTTTGAAGATTCAGCGACTGGAGATGTTGAGGAATTGGTAAGTTGTGGAGAGGTTCGATATATGCCTGCAACTATTAATGCTACAGATTATACAATTTTGGCTGCGATTCCTGTGGACGATCCAGATGGTGAAATTCAGGAAGAAGTTGTGATTGGATCTTGGGGAACTGTATATGCTTCAACAGACAATATGTACATTGCAGAGCCAAGATACAATTATAACTGGTGGTATGAAGAAAGTGGAAATAGTGAGGAAACTTATATCCATAAGTTTGGACTTGATGACGAAGATATTGATTATCAAGGAGTTGGAACTGTTCCTGGAACTGTTTTGAACCAATTTTCAATGGATGAGAGTGGGGAATATTTCCGAATTGCTACAACAAATGGATGGTGGGAAGGTGCTTCAAATAATGTTTATGTTTTGGATGGAGAGTTGGATTTGGTAGGAAGTTTGGAGGGATTGGCGCCTGGTGAGACAATTTATTCAACAAGATTTATGGGGAATAGACTTTATATGGTTACGTTTGAGCAAATTGATCCGTTGTTTGTGATTGATTTGAGTATGCCGGACGCTCCAAAGGTTCTTGGAGAGCTTCATATTCCGGGAGTGAGTGATTATCTGCATCCATTGGATGAGAATCATATTATTGGATTTGGTTTGGATACTGCGAGTGCAGATGTGATTGAACAACTTGGATGGTCTTGGTTCCAAGGAATGAAGATGTCTATGTTTGACGTAACTGATGTGAACAACCCTGTGGAACTTTATAAAGAAGTAATAGGGGATAGAGGGACAACTAGTGAGCTTCTATACAATCACAAAGCGTTGATGTGGGACGGAGAAAAAGGAATTATGGCGTTCCCAGTGTTGTTGGCTGAAATTCCTGATGCTGTGAAAGACGATCTTGATATTGATAGTTGGGTTTATGGAGATTACACATTCCAAGGTGCTTATGTTTATAACGTGAGCGTTGAGGATGGATTTGATCTTCAAGGAACGATTTCACAATATGATGAAGATGAACTTGGCGCGAATTTTGACTATTACTATTATTATGGAGAAAACAAAGATGTGCAGAGAATCTTGTATATCGGAGATTTCTATTACACAATTTCTAATTTAATAGTTCAGGCAAACGAAATGGCTAGTTTGGATGAAACGTCTGAAGTTGAATTGGCTGACTAATCTGATTAAAAATTAGGCTGGAGAGGGGGCTTCCTTTGGATGATTTGTGGGTATAAATCCTATGATTTTGTCTGCGGCTGCGTGCGTTTTATCTGTGATTGCTTTAATCGCAACTTTTGGATAGTAGCTGGCTACTTCCCACCCTTTAACGGGGAGGGCCAGAACTGTTGCAACCAGATTTCTTACTTGCTGTATTCCTTTATTTACCTGAAGCGTTCCCCATTTTGTTGCTCCATGTCCTGTCTCTAAAGCACTTCTGACTAATGAAGTTGGGACTTTTAGAGCTTTTATTACTTTATCTTTTATTTTTGAGATTATTCCTTCTGGGTCTGTTCCCTGTAGTTCTCTGGATTCACGTCTAAAATCTTCTATTGGAGAGGGTTCTCCACCCAAAAAACCTTCAGCGGTATCTTCAGGATTGTTTCTTACAATCCCCTTGAATCCTCGACCTAGGTCTGTTTTTCCGGTGTTTTCTGTAGGCATGTTTGTTTTTATTTTTAGCTCAAATTAATCCCTTAATTATACCATTTATTGGAGTTATTATCAATCACTCTGCGATTGAGGAGTATTCTTTGTCTGGAGGTATGTTGTAGTAATCGAATAGATAATCGGCGATTTTGCTGAAGGTTGGGGCGGCGGTTTGTGATCCCCATTCATTGGCTTTTGGCCGGTCGAGTTTTACTATGACAACAAATTGCGGGTCTTCGGTAGGGCCATAGCCGGCAAAACTAGTGATTGTTGTTCCGCTTCCTGATAGGGCTTTTCCGTGTTTGTATGTTTGTGATGTTCCGGTTTTTCCACCTACGTAGTGTTCTTCGACTTGTGCTTGGGCGGCCACACCATTTTCTACAGAATTTACTAACATTGCGGACATTATTACCGAAGTTTCTTCTGAAATTACTCGTCTAATTTCGTGAGGTTCTGTTTGTGTAATTGTTTCATCATCGTGTCTTACTTCTTCTACGATGTACGGTTGCATTAGGATTCCACCGTTTACGACAGCGCAGTATGCATTTGCGAGTTGGATCATTGTGACGGTGATACCTTGTCCGAAGGCGTGAGTGGCGAGTTCTGATTCTGTCCAGTCTTCGAAGTACTCGATTTTTCCTAATGCTTCTGAGTCAAATTCGATGTCTGTTCGATCAAGGAATCCAAATTTTTCGAGGTAGCTGTAGAAAAGAGCTGGTCCTATTTCGTTTGCGATAAAGGTCATTCCGGTGTTGAGGGATTTTGCGAGGACGGTTGTCATATTTACAAGACCGAAGTAGCCGTCTGCATTTTTGATTTCGAAGTCGAATTCGCCTGTATATACGTTTTTGTCTACGCCGATTGGACCGACGTCATTGAATGTTGTGTTTGGTGTGATGTCTCCATCGTCGATGCCTATAGACATTGCAACGGTTTTGAATACAGATCCCGGTTCGTATGGCCAGGAGACTACTTTGTTGTGGTAGACCTCTGGGCCGATATCGTTTTTGTATTTGTAGTATTTGATGTTTTCGTTGTCGTCTTTTTCTTTGAAAATTGTGATGCTGTCGAGTGTTAGTAGGTTTGTGTAATAGGTGAGCATTCCTTCTACTTCAGATTCGTAGAGATTTTCCATTTCTTCTGGAGTGAATGTTATTTCTTCTTTTTCAAAAACATCTCCGTATACATTTGGATCGAAGCCTGGTGCGTTTACCATTGCGATGATTGCTCCGGTTTTTGGATTCATTATTATTGCTTGTCCGCCTAAGGCCTGGTATTCCCAGACTGCGTATTCCATTATTTGCTCTACTTTTAGCTGGATTGATCTGTCGATTGTGAGGACGATGTCATCTCCGTCAACTGCTGGTTCTAGGATGCTATCTCCAACTGTGATTTGTCTTCCAACTGAGTCTTTTTTGGTTTGGAATTTTCCTGCCACACCTTGTAGTTGTGTGTTG
>JAOZTS010000083.1 GCA_029939035.1 Candidatus Altimarinota bacterium
TGCCTGCTTTTGTATTCATTTCCAAAAAGAAATACGTTTTTTTGAGATCCTTGTCATACATTGTCTGCACATCCGTCCCATCTGTCTCAAGCAAAATACTTCCCTCAGGCACATAAATCCTTGTAGAAACCTTGTTCTCTCCACGCCCCAAAATATCAATTATGTGATCAGGCATTTCATCGAAGCCATATCCCTCCAGAATCTTTTTCCACATAAAATAAACTTCATCGGTCCAAAGGTGGGACCTCTCCACGGTTATTTCGTTTATCAGACCCCCATCTATATCAATATCTGTGTCGTGGTGGATTACCTCCTCAATAAATTGTTCAGATTTTGTTCCGCCTGTAGATATGTGGATCACGCTCAGGTAATCCTCATCAGGCTCTGATATGTGAACTGATCCATCGAGCCCTGCGGATTCGAACAATCCCTGGATTTCCTCATCGCTCGAATACATCATGATGTGTTTTTGCTGGATCGCTTTGTAGAGTTTGCTGGAAACTTTGCTGAGATTTTCTTCTTTCAGAATTGCTTCTTTAAACTCTGGAACAAACATTTTGAGTAGGTGTTTTGGGTCTTCCTCTCCCCAAACTTTTCCTTCGATCACGTAGCTCAAGAGCAAATTGTAGTTGATTGAATCGAGTTCACCGAAATTTCCGACTTGGATTGGGCCTGTAATTTCGAGCATGTCTGCGAGCAGTCCCTGGTTGATTGCGATGACTGTGTCGACTGTTGGGCCGCCCTCTTTTTCGAGGAACCAGCGTGCTTTTTTGGCCGAAGTTGGAAAGTCAGGTGAATAATTACTGTTTCTGAAACGCCAGTTTTGTGTCCAGGATTTGAATTCTTCTGGTGGTTCTATTATCCCGCCGTATGATCCGTCAATATCGTAAACGTCGTAGGTTTCGAGTTTTTCGATGTAGCCTTCGTTGATGTCCATTATTGCGTATGATCCGATGAATCCTCCTGATGGCCTGATCTCGTTGTTGTTTTGGAAAAGAATCAAATATCTATGGGGGTATCTGTCTCCGAGAAGTTTGAGAATTGCTGGGAAATACTCTGAAGTTGTCGTGAGTGTGGATGAGATTTCCTCAATTTTTTCTTTTGCTAATTTCACCCTGGCTCTAAATTCTGGAGGCAAAGTGCTTTCTTCTATTGTTAGGATTTGTTCTGACGCTAGGTTGATTTGTTCTATTGCTAGGTCAGTCTTTTCTAGTCCCAATTTTAATGTATCTGTAATTGATGGGGATTCTTTTTGATCAGGATTATTTTTTGTGACGAAATAAAGTGGAATTTTGTTGAATTCTTCCACTGCTTCCAAGAAATATTTCCCTGCAAATGAAAAATACTTTCCTCCTTCCAACATTACACTAACGGCTTGTCCTACGTTCGTATCCTCACTGTAGATCGAATAATCTGTGCTGATGAACCACAGTTCATCCTCTGCTTCTTCAAAATTTGCAATCGCTTTGTCAAAAGACTCCAAAGCACTATCAAACTGAATTTGTGTGGCACTTTTCCCGGCATCCAAAATGTACGAATAACCTTCATATGCAGTATCTGATATATCTCTCTCAATCGTTTTCCCAATTACATAAACATTCACAATATTGATAGCCAAAATTATCAAAAAACCTGCGAACGCTACCCTTATCAAATTCCCCAAATACTTTGGTGGGTTAAACTTCTTCCCACGAATATAAATGTAATTTTCCTTTTTGCCAGAATAAAGATCTTTGACCTCTTTAATCGGACTATCTTTTTTGTAGATATTATTTTCTGTTTTCTCAATAGGTTTCTTTTTTTTCGAAACCTTCCCTTTCAAGTCAATTTTCTTGTGACTAGGATCTACTTTTATATCTTTCAAGTTTTTTGCCATATTACTTGATGCGCAAGTAATTAATTGATGTTATTCCGTCGTCAAAATAGCTTTTCCCTGAGCTCAAGGACGAAACTAGCCCAAGCATTGGTGGCAAGATTTCTCCCTCAAACATTGTTGGGAGTAGTTCTTCCATGTTGAAGTAAGAAACTTCGTCTGAGTGCTTTAAGACAGGAGCAATTAGTTTTGAGTATGTGTCTGACGTTTTCAAACTGCTTATTTCGCCGTTCTTTGCGTCGATTGCGCTTTTGATTCCTTGCGTATCTGTTGCGATTATTGCAACGTTGTCGATGATTGAATATGCTATAACCCAGTCTTGTTTTCCCATTTTCAATTCGTAGATTGTTGTACCCTGATAGATAACTTCTTCTTTTATAATCGCTTCTGCAACTGCCACTATTTCTTTTGAAACTGTTCCGTCTTCCAAAATATATTCAACTACTTTTGGTTCGAATACTGCTCCGATTTCCGCAAAGTTATCTGCAATTTCGTGAATTTTCACCGCTTCTGCCGAAGGATCGGTCAATTCTACTATCAATTTATAAACCTGCTCTTCTCCGTTTTTCTCCATTGTTAATGCGAATTCATTTGCGAACAATGGGAGAAGGTCTGTATTGAAATTCACTTCCGGTCCGAAGTATTTTTGTGAATATCCTTGGATAATTTTGTCGAAGACCTCTATAACTGCGTTGTCCCCTCCTGCTAGTGCTTCGAGCATTCTTTTCACTTGGTATTCTAGATTTTCACCTCCCCAGAATGCTATAGCGTTTGCGTCCACGTATTGCGTGAGGTCTGCTGAATATTTCTCTTTGAAATCTATGTATTTGCTGTCTTCTAGGATTGCTCTGTTTAGGCTAATGAATGTTTGGACTGCGAATTTGTCGTCGAGTGCGACGAGTGCTAGCCCCTCTGAATCGAGAAGGCTCATGAATGGCTGAACTGATTCTGCAGATAATCCTTTTTCCGCTAGGAATGGGAACGCCTGAAAGAAGTCGCCGTCGATTTTGTTAAAGTTAACAAAGAAATATGCTGCTTTGTTTAATGGCATGTTGTCGTCGATTCTTCTGTAGCTTGCTGAGTCGTAGAGTCGTGTTCCTGATGGTGTTTGCAATTCTGCTATCACTTCTTAGTTGTCACTGATTATCATATATTCGCTTATCAGAGCTTTGTATCGTCCGTCTGTTTCACTGTTCTCTATGTATTTTTTCGCATTTGTCTCGCTGAATACCTCTGCAAAGTAAACCAGATCTACCGCTTCTCTATCTGGTGATTTGATTACTGCAACTCCTACTACTCTTCCCAACCATGGTTTTATTTCGCTGTTGTAATCTACTAGGAATTTTTCTTCTAAATATTTGATTAGGTTTTCTTTTGAATATTCTTCGTGCCCTTCTAGTAGGGTAAATGTCTTTGTGAGTTGATTGTGGTCAAAATTGCTATTAATTTCGATGATTGCGATTGTCTCTTCTGCTGGGAGTAATTGGGCAATTGGTCTAGGGTTGAATGCTTTTTGGAATAACAAGTACCCTACTGATACTAATATTGCGAGCATTATCACCGCTAGGATCCCTCCTAAGATTTGTTTTTTGGTAATTTTAATTCTCGGTTCTTTGACTTCCTTTTTCTCTTCTTTTTTAGCAGCTTTTTTTGCAGCTTCTTTGGCAGCTACTTTGGCTTCTTTCTTTGCTGCCTTAGCTTCTTTTCGTTTATCGAAAAAACCTTTTTTCTTTTCTTCTTTTGCTAGTTTTTCTTCTTTTCTTCTTTGCTTTTTTGCTTTGGATTTTTTACCCATGTTTGATTAGCTTAATTTTGGTAGAGTTGTTCCGCTTTGCTGCACAACTGTTATAATATACGGTTTTTGGCTGAAATAAAAATCATTATTGTAAGTTTGCGGGAATTTTCGTAGAATGGACGGGCTTATAACGATTTTCATATGACTGCAAATGAACTAAGACGGCTATACATAGACTTTTTTGTCAACAAACATGATCACAAGGAGATAAAGGGATCGTCATTGATTCCGGAAAATGATCCAACAGTTCTATTTACGACTGCGGGGATGCATCCTTTGGTTCCGTTTTTGATGGGTGAGGCGCATCCTTCTGGGAAGCGGCTTGTTAATATACAAAAATGTATACGTACCGGGGATATTGATGAAGTTGGGGACGAGACACATCTGACATTTTTTGAAATGTTGGGGAATTGGTCACTCGGTGATTATTTTAAAGAAGGAGCGATAAATATGAGTTATGAGTTTTTGACTAAGGAGTTGAACATTCCGGTAGAGATGCTTGCGGTTTCTGTTTTTGAGGGTGATGACGACGCTCCTCGTGATGAAGAATCGGCTGGTATTTGGCGTGAGCTAGGTATTGCGGATGAGCGGATTGCGTTTTTGGATAAATCGGAGAATTGGTGGGGGCCTGCTGGTGCAACTGGGCCGTGTGGTCCTGATAGCGAGATGTTTTATTGGACTGGTGGCGGTGATGCACCTGCTGCTTTTGATCCTAATGATGGTCGATGGGTGGAAATCTGGAATGACGTATTTATGCAATATAACAAGAAAGAGGATGGGACTTTTGAAGAGTTGGAGCAAAAGAATGTGGATACTGGAATGGGATTTGATCGAACACTGGCGGTTTTGAGCGGGGTTGGAACTCCTTTTGAGACTGATTTGTTTAAGAGGATTTTGGGAGAGATCAGGTTGTTGGCGAACTATAGTTCTCCTGACACTGCACAACAGAAATCTGAACGTGTTGTTGCTGACCATTTGCGTACTGCTACTTTTATGTTGGGAGACCACAGTGGCATTACTCCTTCAAATACAGATCAAGGTTATGTTCTTCGTAGATTGATTCGGCGTAGTGTGATTCATGGTCGAAAATTGGGTATTGAGATTGATTTTGCTAGGAAGATAGCGGAAATCGTGGTGGAAGATTATGGGGATTATTATACTGAATTAGTGGAAAATGCGACTCGGATTTATACTGAAATTGCTAATGAGGAGGAGAATTTTAAACGGACTTTGAATAAAGGTTTGGCAGTTTTGCATAAGGAGATGGAAAATCACGAAAAGAGTAAGGGTGTGCGTGGATTTGATGAAAAATTCTTTTTTGAAATGTTTGCGACTTATGGATTCCCGGTTGAAATGACAT
>JAOZTS010000084.1 GCA_029939035.1 Candidatus Altimarinota bacterium
TGTTGGCTCGCCGAACCGCCATACTCCAAGTAAATCATCAATCTCATAAAGTTTTTACACTTTATATCTCCTGGCAAAAATATATTTTTGGCTGTTTTGTATTTTTTGCATTCTTCATTTTTTGGACTACTCCAAGTCTAAAGACATTACTTCGATGTAACGAGACTCTAGACATCTGGATTTTTTATATTGGGCTTTGCTTTAGTTGCTTAATTCTGACGAATATTGGAATCATTCAAGGACTTCAGCGATACACATGGCTTGGTATCCTCAGTATTGTCATCGTGCTATTAAAGCTAATTTTTTGTTGTGGTCTTATCAAAACCATGCATGGAGGTATTAGGGAGGCATTAATCGGTGTATTGATTGCAACTATATCGACATGGCTTACAGGATTCTATTTACTGACACGCACTCTTTCTACATATCGAAAAAGGAAAGAGGAAATGGCTGTCCTATTTTCTTGCAGTGAATCTTTTCCTGTCGTCGCAGCTAACATCGGGTTTATTCTTGTCACACAAATGGACGTGCCGATCGTTAACTATTTTTTTGAATCAGAAATATCTAGTTCATTTTCTGCAGCAGCTGTGCTAGGAAAAGCTATTCTTTTTTTACCAACTGGCATTGCAACAGCCTTGTTCCCAATGATCGCAGCCGAACAGGATAAAGAGCAGACCGGCAACCCGCTCTTATGGCAATCTCTATTTTTCACCACCACACTAACGCTCGTTACTGCAACGTTTTATTATTTTTATGCTGAACAGATTTGTGCCATCCTTTTTGATAACAAATATCCACTTGCTGGATCATATCTTCAAATATATGGATTTATGATGATTCCATTCACACTTCTGTTTGTCTTTAAGAATTACTTTATTGCAAAAGGCTCTTCGCTATTCCCTTGCCTATTAGGATTGACATCTTGTTTAGCTCTTTTGCTAATGGTTGTATGGCCGAAGCAACCTTTCGACATTATCGCGATACTATTTTTACTAGGATGGCTCTTAGTTATCTCTTGTGTTTTTATAGAACGTCTAAAATTTTCTTAATGCGTATCAAGATTTCTTTTTAATTTCCTAAATCAGAAAGTCTTTGTCGTGGCAAAAGACTACTACTCGGAACAATATTGGGGCAAATCACCACCACGAGCTGACCTTGAGGCGCGTGAGAAAAAGACTAGTTCTCGCAGACAAACCTTCCTTGACTTGGGCTGTGGTGATGGTTGCTTTCTTTTCTCGACTGCTTTGCTTGACCCGAACCTGGAATTATATGGAATTGATGCTTCGGAGGCTCAGCTAAAAAAAGCGAAGGAAAGGCTTCCTCAGGGCCATTTTAGCCATGGAAATTTTGAGTCTCGACTTCCCTATGAATCGAATTCCTTCGATCTCATTTTTTCAGGTGAAATAATTGAACACATTGTAGACACTGATCATTTTATTTCGGAAGCTCATCGTGTTTTAGCTCCGGGTGGTATGCTCTGTATCACAACACCAAATCTTCTCGCTTGGTATAACCGAGTTTTCATTGCTTGTGGTATGTCACCTCTTTTTGTTGAATACTCAACTAAAGATGCATCAGTTGGATACGGCATACTCCGGGCACGAAAAGAAAAAACTCCTGTCGGTCATCTCCGTATATTCCATCCACGAGCGGTTGTTGATCTACTTTCAAAGTGTGGATTTCGCATTTGTTCGGTACATGCTGCTGAATTCACTGCACTGCCCCGTTGGATGAGAGTGATTGACTGCATTATCAGTCGGTGTCTACCCAACGCTGGTTCGATCAGTATCATCTGTGCTGAAAAACTGAAAAGGTAGCAATAATTCTATTATCTTGTTCAAGACGCTCAACGAAAACTACTTCTAAGATCTTGTGTTTTTAAGATAATTTTTCAACGTTTTAGCCACAATTTTGCTTGGAAATACCGTCGATTTGACAGGCACCTTTTTCCAACTTGTAGGGTCTATAAGAAAGTCTTGGATTATACTTTTTTCCTTTTTACTAAGAACAACATTTTTGCCAAGTCCCTCTTGTCTTTCTGTCTCCTGCCTCAATAGCAAACAGGGTTTACCCAAGTAGTAACACTCCTCCTGATTACTGCCACCATCGGTAATTACATATTCAGCTTTTGCCAAAAGATGTGTAAATGAAATATATGGCTGTCTTGGAATCGGTTTGACATGAGTAGCCTGAACTATCCTTTCTAGTAAATTGAGGCTTTTCAGCACTTCTCGAAATGGTTCATGAAGAACCACTACACAACTCATTTTCTTACTCATCTCTTCGATTAGTTTCACTGCATATCTGACAAAACTTTTATCGAGAAGATTTTCCTGACGATGAAGAACAAACAAGCAAAACTTTTCCGTAGGGATAATCTCTGACAGACACTGCACATCCAGTGCCAAACGCATGGCATCCAACAGAGTGTTTTCCTCTGTGTTTATCTTTTTAGCGCTTTTGGAATGAATTAGATTACTCATTGCCCATTCACCTGGGCAAAACGCTACTGTCGTGAAGCACGTGACAACTCTCCGACAGATCTCTTCTGGAAAGGGGCGCAGTAGTCGAAAGCTACGAAGGCCGGCCTCAAGATGCACTATTTTTCCACCAACAAGCCACCCTGCAAAAGCTCCTAGCAACGTGCTGAGCGTATCCCCATGCACAATCAGGAAGTATTGATTGGTCGTCGTTGCCTTGAATACTCTCTTAAAAACAAAGGGCGCTTTTGCAAAACAACGCACAAACCAAAGTACTAATGAAATTGGTGTTGGATGAACAGGTCCAGATGTAATCTGATTTTCAATCCCTTCCGGAAATGCGGTGAAAAATAAATCACTTGTTGAAAGATCATTTTGGCCTGTTGCAACGCCAACTACTTTGACCCCATCGTTTCGTAAGGCAAGAATAACAGGCGTCGTTTTAATCAGTTCTGCAATAGTACCAATACAGACAAATACTGTCATAGTATTCTCCTGGTGCATGAAACTTATATTTCTTCATTATGCATAAATCCCAACACCCCCGTTCTATTGCACTCATTATTCCGACATGTAATATGGCAAAACATTTACACCCTTTATGGAAAAGCATTGAGGGATCGGGCCTTCGGAATGAACTCTCTCAAATTATCTTTGTAAATGATGGGTCGGTGGACCAAACACATGAATTACTCGACGATTTATCATCGCAGAACACTGACGTAACTGTGATTCATCTTGATGTCAATCAAGGCCGATTTGATGCTCGTCGTATTGGCGCTGAATGCGCACAAACAGAACGTCTTCTTTTTCTTGATTCTCGGATTACGCTTCCCGACAACTTTGGCACAGCATTAAGAAAATCGGCTTGTTCTTACACAAACGTTGTTGGTTGTGTTGACATTGAAACAAAGAAGAACACCTATTGTCTCTACTGGCAACGAACTCATGAATTTATTTTTTGGAGATACTATCGAGATACAAAGAAACCGCTTACGCTCACAGTGAGTAATTTTGATGCTTACTTGAAAGGAACTGGTGTTTTTGTTTGTTCGAGAGTGCTATTTTTACAATCTTGTGCTGATTTTCAAGATTCACCACCTTTGAGTGATGACACCTATCTTCTCAAGATTATGGTTGCACGGCAGCCGATTGTCATTGACCCTTCGTTACGCATTGATTGGGTTCCAAGAGATACTTTGAAAACCTTTTTAGGAAGACTCTGGGAGCGTGGGCCACAGTTTGTTGAATATCATGTACTTAAAGAGCGAGGTCTTTTTTTCTGGATTTCTACTTTAGGGGTACTCGTTCTTGTTACATGCACAACTATGACTTTTTTAAATCCAACGCTGGGACTCAGTCTTTTCTCAATTGGCCTAATGGCTGTCATCCTGAGTGCTTTTCTTGTCGGCCACAATCTTCGGGAATCCCTTCAGATTCTTCCGCTTCACATTACTGTTTTTTTTACATCAGCAGCATCTGTTCTCTGGGGCCTCCTGTACCATGCATACACAAACGCTTTAACGTTTTTTAAAACAACAAATAAAGAAAAAGGCGGATTTCGTTAATGGCTAAAAAAAATGTTTTCCTCCTTATCCCGGCTTTTAACGAGGCCGGGAATATTGCCGCTCTTGTTCAGGAAATTACAACTACACTTGCCGCCTGCTCGCGTTACGAATTTACAGTGCTCTTTGTCGACGATGGAAGTACTGACAACACACTATCTGTACTTCGACAATCCGCTAGCTCTGATTTTCCAATCCAAGTAATTGAACTCTCCCGTAACTTTGGGAAAGAGATGGCACTTACAGCAGGCCTTCAATCACTTAATTGTGATGCGGTCATTATCCTTGATTCAGATTTACAGCATCCTCCAAAATATATTCCCCAACTTTTAGAAAAATGGGAAGAAGGCTACGACATTGTCTCAACAATACGTAGTAAAATTGATGATCAATCATTGCCACGTCGTATCGGATCACAACTTTTCTATTCAATTTTGAACACAATTTCGGAATTCAAGATGGAGCCTGGGACAACTGATTTCCGGCTTTTAGATCGGGTAGTTATTGAAGCTCTTAAGAAATTTACCGAGCGTAACAGACTCTTCCGGGGTCTGATCGATTGGATGGGATTCAAAAAAACCACCATCGAATTTGAGGCACCGTCCCGACGCTTTGGGGAACCTCGTTATAGCTATTCCCGCCTTTTGCGCCTCGCTTTAAACGGATTCATGTCCTTCTCTTTGATGCCACTCAAGCTTGCTGGTTATCTTGGAGTTTCCGTCACTCTGATCTTTGGTGGGCTGCTGGCTTTTATGCTTATTGATAAGTTTGGAAGTAATTTCTTCGGGTTTTCGAATATTGCCTTTATCATCGTGAGTAACGTGATAATGAATGGTGTTGTGCTCGGATGTATTGGACTAGTCGCTCTCTACATCGGCC
>JAOZTS010000085.1 GCA_029939035.1 Candidatus Altimarinota bacterium
AAAAAAGAAGAGTTCATTCAGGAGTTAATGGCAGGAAAACTTGAGGCTAAAGTGAAGAAAAATCGTAAAGGTATTCTCTGGTATGAAATGTTACTGCCTGTTAAGATGTTGATAGCAAAAGTGGCAAGTTCCAGCATTCCCATCGTTACCAAAATTAAACGCTTAGATTTCAGAGCTTTTGCAGTCTTCAAAGCAGCAATAAAACCATCTGGATTTGAATTGTAACTATCATCCAAAATCCTAATGTCATCCTTGCCGTCAAACAATTCCAAAGATTGCTCAACAACTCTGCAGGACTTTACGTACTGCGATATCTCTTTCAAACTAAGCCCCAATTTATAAGCACAATAAATTGTTCCAAGTAAATTTTGGACATAATGCTTGCCCAAAACACCCACTTCAAACTTTTCACTCTCTTCCCCAATATGAACATTAAACTTCAATAACGCTCCATCCTGCTCCACACCAGTTGCCTTCACATCACGTTCTCCGTCCATACCATATTTCACAACCTCATCAGCATTATTAAACTTCAACGCTTTATGACAATTCTCATTATCCCAGTTCACAATCGCAACTCCATTTTTTGGCAAAGAAGCCAATAATTCAGCTTTCGCCCTAATAGTATTTTCAATACTTCCAAACAAAGAAAGATGCTGCTCATTAATTCCCGTCAAAATCCCAATTGAAGGGCTCACGATCCCGCAAATATCATCAATCTCTTTCTTCTTATAAGCTCCCATCTCAACAACAAAGATTTCAGTATCTTCATCGAGATCATTCAAAACAGTCCTTGCCACTCCAATATCAACATTCACATTTTTTGGAGTTCGAACAACTTTGTATTCATTTTTCAGAATGTCATATAGGAATTCTTTGGTAGAAGTTTTTCCATAACTACCCGTGATTCCTATGACCTTCAGATTTTTCAAAGACTTTCTCTTCCTAGTTGCCTTTCGAATCACATGTCTTTTGGCAAATTTGAAAGGAATCCCAACCAAAAGAACAACCATAGAAACCAGAAGAGGTCTAATAACTTCAAGTAATAAAAGAACCCACAAAAAATGATCACGGAAAATCACAAACGCCAAAATCTCCATCACATATGCACCAAAAATGATAATCATTATCCGGAAAGTCTTCTTCGGACGATAAAGCTTTTTGGTCTTCAATCCATATCCGAGCATCAAAAGCGTAAAAATACCAAGCCCAACAGCGCTCCAGGAATTCATCGCATCCATCGATAAAAACAAAACTACAACAAGAGAAAGACGAACCAAATTATTCAAAGAGAGGATCAATCCAAAACCTTTCGAAGTCTTCAAGAAATCATTCATCCTATCAACTCGATACTCCTTTAGCTGCCAAAAATAGCTCAAGCCCAGTATCTCTCTGACACTGGCCAAAAACCAAACTCCAAAGACTAATAAGTATATATTACCCATTTATATGTTTTTTAACTTTTTCAGCCAAAACTTCAGGCATTTGTAAATGAAGACCATGCTTTCCATGCTTAATTATTTCAACAGTCGATCCCTTAATCCTCTTGCCCATAATCTTTGCATCAGCTACAGGAACGTAGCTGTCCCGATCACCCCAAATAACATGGGTTTTTACCCTGATATCGTCCAAAAGATCCTTCAGATCCTCATCAATAACATTTTGAAAAGTTTTCTTCATCGTACCAGTAGCTTTCTCATAATCATGAGTTCCAGCAGCCTTATATACGACTTTTTTGAAGAATGTTTGCACACTTCTCAATTTGAAAATGCCCAGAACAAATTTTCCAACCATAGCCACACCTTTCAAAACACGCACACTCATCTTAGGTGGTCTCTTTATTCCAGCTGCTCCAACCAAAAACAATCTCGAAAACACATTTTTATCCTTCGAACACATTTTTATAGCTATTCGACCTCCAAAAGAATGCGCAACAACAATGGGTTTTACCAGATGCTTCTTCTTCATATATTCCGTGACCCACTGCGCATAATCATGCACATACCAAGGTCTGTCTGGAGCCGGCTCATCACCAAATCCAGGCAAATCAGGCACAAAAAGCTTATACTTTTTCTTATCAAAAAGCCCAACAAATTCCTCCCACGATTTTTTCGAGCCACCCCACCCGTGTAGGACCAAAATATTCATAAAACAAACTTATGTAAGCGGGAAATAGATTACTGAAATATGGGAAAAAAGTAAAATGGGCATATTGACTAATCAAGAAAAAAATGGAAAAATCACGGGGCATTATTTTTACACACAATGGACACAATCAAAACTCTCACATTTAGCGTTGCATCTCTCATAGATCAAACAACTGGTACTAACGAAAAGTACCGATTTGAAGGACCTGTGAAATTTGAAGGTATTAAGGTGAAATCGGACATAAAGGGGACTGTCGAATTTATGCGAATATATGAAGGATTCAACGTCTCTGTCCAAGACATAGAAATGAAAGTAGAGATGAATTGTGAAAAATGTCTAAAACCGATCATTCAAGCTGTAAAAATTGATCATTTTGAAAAACAATTTCTAATCAGCGAACCTGAAGAAATTATCGACCCAAATGATCTCTACCTGGTAGATACAAAATACATGAAGGTAGATCTCTCTGAAGCGCTAAGGCAAGAAATAATCTTGCATTTCCCAGTAGTTCAAGTATGCTCTACGAGCTGTAAGGGGATCTGCCCAAAATGCGGGACAGACTTGAACAAAAAAGAGTGTAATTGTAAGCTCGAGATAGAAGACGAGACAAGCGAAAAACCTTTAGCAGCAGCATTAAAAAAATTATTACTCGCGAAGCCCGAAGGGCATAGCGTAGGCGACGACAGGAGCCCTAACCAAAAGTAGTCATGGCCAAGCATCCAGTACCAAAAAAGAAAACCGCAAAATCTACCTCCAAACAGAGATACGGAAGTTTCAAGACAAGAGTCTTAAAAAAACTTTCAAATAGAGTTAATCTAGTTGATTGTCCGAACTGCGGAGCGAAAGCTCAAGCACACACTGTATGCCACGAATGTGGTCAATACAGAGGGCGTCAAGTTTTAGATAAGCAAAAGAAGATCGATAAAATCACCAAAATAAAAGCTTAACATTATGGCTAGCTATAGGCATCTAGCCCGAACTTGCGTAATGCAAACTCTGTTCTCAGTAGAGTTCAGGGAAGATAATGCAAAAGAACTTCTAGAAAGGATTTTAGAAGAATTTGCTCCAAAATTGACGGAGCGAGATTTTGCGTATGATACACTCGAGGGTGTATTGAAAAAGCAGAAGAAAATTAAAGATATTATTCAGAAATTTGCTCCTCAATGGCCGATCGAAAAGATTGCTCGTATAGATAGAGCGATTCTGGAAATTGGAGTTTACGAAATAGTCTTTACAGAAGACATTCCACCTGTGGTAGCTATCAATGAAGCAATCGAGATGGCAAAACACTTTGGTGATGATAATAGCCCCAAATTTATCAACGGCGTCCTAAGTAGCGTCATGAAAGAATATAAATCAGATAAAAAATGAAAGATTACTCAGACCTAGAAAAATTAATCTCTATTAAGTTAAAGAGTAGGAAATTATTGGAAAATGCTTTTGTCCACAGATCATATTTAAATGAGCACCGAGAGGAGGGCATCGAAAGCAACGAGAGGATGGAGTTTCTCGGAGACGCAGTCTTGGAATTGGCTGCGACTAGACATCTTTATGATTTTTGTCCTGATGAATCAGAAGGAGCAATGACATCATTCAGAGCAGCCTTGGTAAAAGGAAAACACCTCGCAGAAATTGCTAAAGAATTAGAACTGGGACAATATTTGTATTTGAGTAATGGAGAAGAACAATCAGGTGGGCGAGAAAAAAATTATATTTTAGCAAATACAGTTGAAGCTCTGATTGGGGCCATTTATTTGGATCAAGGTTATGATGCTGCAGAAAAATTCATATCAAAATTTATCCTCGAAAAGCTCGATGAAGTTATAGAAAAAGGTCTACATGTGGATGCCAAATCTAAATTTCAGGAGATTTGTCAGGAGGTTGAAGGTCAAACTCCAAATTACGCTGTGATAACAGCGGAAGGGCCAGACCATGCCAAAGAATTCACTATGGGAGCTTACATAAACGAAGAATTAATTGCCAAAGGTTACGGATCTTCAAAGCAAAATGCTGAAGACGATGCCGCAAAAAATGCATTAAAAGAAAAAGGATGGAAGTAAATTATGATGAAAAATCATGTGGAATAGTTCTTTTCCGTATCGAAAACGGTGAAAGGTTATACTTGGTGCTTCATTATCCAGGAGGCCATTTTGATTTAGCAAAAGGTCACGTCGAGGATGGAGAAGACGAACATCAAACTGCAAAAAGAGAACTGGAAGAAGAGACAGGGATCTCGCAAGTAGAATTAATAGATGGCTACAGAGAACAAATTTCATACCAATTCAAACACAAAGGCAAACCATGCCACAAAGAAGTAATATTTTTCCTAGGAAAAACAGACGAAGAAAAAGTAAAAATCTCTCACGAGCACACAGGCTATTTTTGGCTTCCTTATGACGGTGCATTCAATAAAGTTACATTCGATAATGCAAAAAACCTTCTGAGAGAAGCAGAAAAGATTCTCTCCTAAAAAAAACTCTGTTATATTTGATCCACAAATTCCTTAAATTTTTTCATATATGAAAATCAACATTCAGACAAAGATAAAGTCTTCAAAAGGACTTTTGGTAGTTCCGGTTTTTAAAGAAACAATCAAAAAACTTCCTTCAAACTATCCAAAATTAGTACAAGAGTTCATCAAAACAGCTTACAAGAACAAAGACTTAAAAACATCAGAGGGTGCGACAATTTCTACATACAATTTAGACAAAGGCCTTCCAGAGAAGATCCTCGTGATCGCTCTAGGATC
>JAOZTS010000086.1:0-2364 GCA_029939035.1 Candidatus Altimarinota bacterium
AATGTTCCTGAGATTTTGATTCACAAAAATAAGATAAAAAATCAGCCATCTGTGGAAGTCGTTCCAGAAGAAACAGCGGAAAAGAAGGAAGAAGTTGCGATAAAGAAGAATGATGAATCTGATGTTGAGAGTTCTTTGAATCAGGCTGCAGAACAGACAACGATTGATGACGATTTTGAATGGGAATTTCCTTCGTTGGATTTGTTAAAGAATGGAGATAGTCATGTGGAGATAGATGAGGATATTTTGAGGGAGAATGCTGACAAGATTAAGGCAAAACTTCATCAATTTGGAATTGATGTGAAGATGAAGGAGGTTAATGTTGGGCCAACTGTGGTTCAATATACGCTGAAGCCTCATGAGGGGGTAAAATTGTCGAAAATTACTACTTTAAAGAATGATTTGGCGTTGGCTTTGGCTGCAGAAAGGATTCGTATTGAGGCGCCAATTCCGGGGAAAGCTTTGGTTGGAATAGAAGTTCCAAATACATATAGAGCTACTGTTTATCTTCGTGAGATTATGGAGAGTTCAGAGTTTACGGATGCTACTTCGAAGCTTACTTTACCGCTTGGACGTGATGTTTCTGGGCAACCGGTTATTGCGAATCTAGAAACTATGCCGCATATGTTGATCGCGGGTGCTACAGGAAGTGGAAAGTCTGTTGCGATGAATACTTTTCTTTGTTCTCTTTTATATCAAAACTCACCTCAGGATCTTCGATTGATTATGATTGATCCAAAGAGGGTAGAGCTTAGTTCTTATAACAATATCCCTCATCTTCTTACGCCTGTGATTACAGATCCGGAAAAAGCTGCGATATCATTGCGATGGGTTGTTGCGGAAATGACTCGAAGGTATACCGAGTTGCAGGAAAAGCGTGTTAGAAATATTCAGGAATATAATGATTTGAATAAAATCACGAAAATGGCGAGGATCGTGGTGGTTGTGGATGAGTTGGCGGATTTGATGATGGCTGCTGGAAAGGAAGTTGAGGCGGCGATTTGTAGAATTGCGCAGATGGCTCGTGCGGTTGGGATTCATTTGATTATTGCTACACAGAGACCTTCTGTGGATGTGATTACTGGGCTGATCAAGGCAAACATTCCATGTAGGATTGCGTTTGCCGTGAGTAGTTCTATCGATTCCAGAACAATTCTAGATGGTATTGGTGCTGAGGATCTGGTTGGTAGGGGAGACATGTTGTATTTGCCGCCTGGAAAAAACAAACCAGTTCGTGTTCAGGGAATTTTTGTTTCTACTGAGGAAATTGAACGTATAACAAATAGGGTCAAGCTAACTATTGAGCCTGATTATAATGAAAGTATTACTTCGAATGAAACTGCGAAGACAAAATTGACCGGTGTTCCGGATTCAAAGGCTGGGTCAGATGAAGACGTTTTGTATGAGACTGCATTTCAGTTGGTGAAGGAAACTAGGAAAGCTTCGGCTTCATTGTTCCAAAGGCGTTTGAAGGTTGGATATGCTCGTGCGGCACGATTAGTAGATCTGTTAGAAGACAATGGAATCGTAGGTCCGTCTGATGGAGCGAAACCTAGGAAGGTTTTGATTGATTAGGTGCCGCGTGTTAGAAGTCTTGAAGGAGGTTTGAAAGCATTGCAATTCCCACTACATAGAGGATTGTTCCAGCAACGACTGTTATTGCTATGCCCCAGGTGATCATTCGGAGGGTTGTTTTTGGCTTGGTTTTTAGGAAGCCGAGGATGACTATGAGGACTGTGAATCCGAGGCCGACATATACGCCAGGGACTTCGAAGAGTTTGATAGAGAGTGCAAAGATTATACTGGTGATGAATATTCCGAATAGGATTCCCGTTACTTTTGAGAGGAATCCTGCTCCGCCGTCTTGTTTTACTATGCGAACTTCCATGATTGCAACAATGTTATTTTGAGGTGTTATTTCTCCACGTGGAGGAGTAAGGACGCTCTTGAGCGATCTGTCAACGTTACTGGAAGTATTCTACAGCGTTTTTAAATATTTTTAAACCTGCGCCATCTTTTGGGATAGGTTTTCCTTCACGGATGAGTTTTTCTTTTTTGAGTTCCCATCCTTCTTCGTTGGTGAAGGCGAGGAATCTTTCTGGGTGTGGCATCATGCCTAGGATGCGACCTGAAGGGTCTGTGATCCCTGCGATGTCTTCGATTGAGCCGTTAGGGTTTGTAGGGAATTTTCCGTTTGATGGTGTGCCATCTTCGTTTATGTATTTGAAGACTACTTGGTCGTTGGCTTCCATTTTTTCTAGGATTTCTGATTCTGCAAAGAAATTTCCTTCTCCGTGGGCGATAGGGACGTGGATTAGATCGATTCCGCGTGTCCAGACGCATTTTTGTGATGTGTTTTTGAGA
>JAOZTS010000086.1:2374-4888 GCA_029939035.1 Candidatus Altimarinota bacterium
GGTATCTTGCGGTTTTGTTGTGCATGAGTGCGGCTTGTCTTTCTCCATATTTTTCATCAACTGCTGGTACGAGTCCTGTGTTTACAATTATTTGGAATCCGTTGCAGATTCCAATCAATAATTTGTCTTGTTTTGCGAAATTTATGATCTGTTCTGTGAAATTGTTTTTTACTTTGTTTGCGAATGCATTTCCTGATCCAGTTTCATCACCGTATGAGAAACCGCCTGGTACAGCCATTATTTGGAACTCGTCGAGTTTGTTTGGGTTTTCGATAAGGTCGTTGATGTGAACTATTTCAGCTTTTCCTCCTGTTTGCTCGAAAACTAGTGCGGTTTCTTCTTCGCAGTTTATTCCATAGCCTGTTAGTACGATTGCTTTTGGTTTCATTAGTAGTTTTTAAAGGTATCTTTGTAACTTTTTGTTAATGTTTGGATGTCGGTGTCTACGATGTTTGATCCGTCGAATCCTTTGAGTGTGAATTTGTTGTTTTCTGTGATTTTTCCGATTTGAGCGAATGGGATTTGGGCGAAAAGTGCTTCGAATTCTTCTTTTTTGTTTGGATCAACAGTGACGATAAATCTTGTTTGTGATTCTGAGAAAAGTAAGTAATCTTCACGGTCGATTTCGTCTGATTTTGGTACTTTTGCTAGGTCGATTTCCATTCCGAGTTGTCCTGATATTGCCTTTCTGGTCAGCGTTGCGCCGATTCCTCCTGCGGAAGGAGAGAGGGCAGAAGCGATGAGACGTTTTTCTGCTGCTTCTTGGAATTTTGTGTACATTTCGATGGCTTTTTCAGCGTCAACTTGTGGAACTGTGTTTCCATATTTACCTTTTTCTAAATATTCGAAGTATTCGCTGGCTCCGAGTTCGTTTTTGGTTTCACCGATTATATAAACCAGGTCTCCTGCGAATTTTGGATCAATAGAAATTGATTTTGTTGCGTCTTTTATTACGGATGTTGATGAAATCAGTAGGGTAGGGGGGACAGAGATTTTTTTTGGGTTTCCGTCTTTGTCGAATCCTTTGAAATCATTGAACATTGAGTCTTTTCCAGATATATATGGTGTTTCGTATTTAGTTGCGTAGTCATAACAGGCTTGAGCGGCTGCTTTTAGCTGTCCGAGACGTTCTGGTTCGTCAGAACTGCACCAACAGAAGTTGTCCATTAGGGCTGTGTGCTGCAGATCTCCGCCTGTTGCGATTATATTTCTGATTGCTGTGTCAATTGCACAAGCAGCCATGTGGTATGTATCTAGAATTGAGTATTTTGCAGTGATTGCTTGTGAACAAACGATTCCTTTTTCGGTTTCTGGAAATGGTTTTGTCACAGATGAAGGTCCGTTTACTTTTCCTTTACCCTGAAGTGGTCCGATGACTGCTCCGGCTTGGACGATGTGGTCGTATTGATATGAAATGAATTCGTAGCTGCACATATTTTCTCGTGCCATTATTTCTAATAGTGTTTGTGTGAGATCGGCAGGCTTTGGTGCTGATGGTTCGTCGTATTTTTGCTTTGTGTAGGTTGTTGTGATTTCTTTTCGTGGTAATCCGTCGTGGAGGAAGTCCATGTCGAGATCCATGATGTTTTCTCCGTTGAAGTTTACTTTGCATCTGTCTGAATCGTTGAATTCACCAATTACTTTTGCTTCGACTCCTCGTTTTTCCATTAATTCCATGAATTCGTCGATTTTTTCTGGTGGAATCGAAAATGTCATTCTTTCCTGGGATTCACTGATCCAGATTTTCCATGGCTCTAGGTTTGGATATTTTAATGGAACTTTTTCGAGTTCAACAGTGCATCCGCCGCATTCTTTTGCCATTTCTGCAACTGAACATGAGATGCCTCCAGCCCCACAATCTGTAATTGAATTGTATAAACCAAGGTCGCGGGCTTCTTTTACAATCGCATCTGAGGTTTTTTTCTGAGTAATTGGGTCTCCGATTTGTACTGCGGTTGCAGGTGATCCGGCGGAGAGTGCTTCTGATGAAAATGTTGCTCCGTGGATACCGTCTTGTCCTACTCTTCCTCCGATTATTACGACTTTGTCTCCTGGTTTAGCTTGTTTTTCCCATCCTGGTTGGCCATTGATTTCTCGTGGAATTAATCCAACTGTTCCAACGAAAATGAGTGGTTTTCCTTTGTATCCATCGTCAAAATAGACGAATCCTTGTGGTGTTG
Organism: Candidatus Altimarinota bacterium; assembly: GCA_029939035.1. GTDB lineage: Bacteria > Patescibacteriota > Gracilibacteria > UBA1369 > LOWO2-01-FULL-3 > JAACEU01. Next base: position 4,555 of record JAOZTS010000086.1, read on the forward strand.
GGATTCCTGATTGGTTTCCACCAGTATTTACTCCAGCCACTACTCCATCGAAAATTCTTTTTGGGGAGAGAGCCTTTTCTGTTAATTCTTTGTCTCTATATAATGGTTCTTTGTCATCTGGATAGCCGACGCAGAATCCGTATTTGTTTATTACTGGTTTAGCTCCGAGTCCGAAGCCGATTGTGTCTCTGTTTACTCCGACAATTCCCGTGATTGCTCCACCGAATGGGTCGAGAGCGGAAGGGGAGTTGTGGGTTTCAGCTTTATCGGTGATGACCCAGTTTTCGTCGAAGATGATTCCTCCTGAGTTGTCTTTGAATACTGAAACGCAGAA
>JAOZTS010000087.1 GCA_029939035.1 Candidatus Altimarinota bacterium
CTGCTTTGCGTGCTATTTTTTTTGCGTCTTCTAGAATTTTCATGTTTTGATTGGAATTATTTGATTCTATTTTAGCTCATATCGAACTTTTTTCAAAAGTTCTCAAATGTCGCAAAAAATAGCCCAAAAGAAATTCCAACCTTTAATGGAATTGTTGTTTATGCTACTATCTTTCTACTTGTTTTTAATTATATGAACAAATTTGTACTAAAATCAAAGATGACTCCGAAAGGGGATCAACCACAAGCAATTGATGCTATTGTGAAGGGAGTCAAAAAGGGCGAAAAGTATCAGACTATGTTGGGTGTGACGGGATCTGGAAAGACTTATGTCATGGCGAAAGTTGCTGAGGCTTTGCAGAAACCAACTTTGGTTTTGGCGCACAACAAAACGCTTGCGGCGCAGCTTTGTAGTGAGTTTCAGGAATTTTTTCCTGATAATGCGATAAGCTATTTCGTTTCCTATTATGATTATTATCAGCCGGAGGCATACAAGCCGGCGACAGATACTTATATTGAAAAAGATGCTTCTATTAACGAGGAGATCGACAAATTTCGACATGCGGCTACTCACAACTTGCTGACTAGGAAGGATGTGTTGATTGTGGCTTCTGTGTCATGTATTTACGGTCTTGGGTCGGTTGAGGATTATACGGCTATGGCGCGGACTATCAAGGTTGGTGATATAATTCAAAGGGATAAGCTTTTGCGACAATTGACCGACCTGCAATACACTCGAAGTTCAATGGATTTTAAGAACAGGATGTTTCATGTGCTCGGGGATGTTGTTGAAATATTTCCACCTGACAAGGATTCAGTTATTCGAATTGAGTTTTTTGATGATGAGGTTGAGGCTTTGAGCGAAGTGGATGCTTTTACCGGTGAATTGATTAATTCTATGAAGGAATTCACCATTTTTCCGGCGAAACATGCGGTTACTACTGAGGAAAAGGTTAACAAAGCTGTTGATGGGATTCGTACGGATATGGAGATTCGTTATGATCAGTTGAAGAAAATGGGGAAAAATTTGGAAGCTGAGAGGATAAAAACTCGTACAGAATACGATATAGAGATTTTGTTGGAGACCGGTTATTGTAATGGAATAGAGAATTATACTCGTTATCTAAATGCAAATGGGGAAGAGGGAAGGCCGAGCACGTTGATGGATTATCTTCCTGATGACTTTGTTTTGTTTATTGATGAATCTCACATGACTGTTCCGCAGATTGGTGGAATGCATAGTGGGAATTATTCACGAAAAAACACTTTGATTGAGCACGGATTTAGGCTTCCTTCTTCTCATGACAATAGACCCTTGAAGTTTGAGGAATTTGAAGAATATATGAAACATACTGTTTTTGTCTCAGCTACTCCGGGGAAATATGAGGCTGCTAATGTAAAGAAATCGGCTGTTCATGAGCTTGTTGTTCGTCCGACTGGCCTTATTGATCCTGAGATAAATGTGCGTCCTTCAAAGGGGCAGATCGAGGATTTGCTTGGTGAGATAGCCAAGCGTGTGAAAGCTGGGGAGAGAGTGCTTATTACGACTTTGACTAAACGAAGTGCGGAGGATTTGACCGATTTTTTGTCGGATGCAGATGTGAGAGTGCGTTATTTGCATTCGGATATTGATACGATTGAGCGAATTGAGATTTTGCGGGATTTGAGATTGGGGAAATTTGATGTTTTGGTTGGGATTAACCTTTTGAGGGAAGGATTGGATTTACCGGAAGTTAGTTTGGTAGCGATTTTGGATGCGGATAAACAGGGGTTTTTGAGAAGTTCTAGTGCTTTGATTCAGACTGTTGGGCGTTGTGCGAGGAATGTGAATGGATTTGTGATTATGTATGCGGATAGAAAGACTGATGCGATGAAACAGTGTATTAGTGAAACTGCTAGACGTCGTAAAAAGCAGATGGCTCACAATAAAAAGCATGGAATTACTCCTGCAACAATTGTGAAAGCTGTGAGAGATATTGCTCATTTTGGTGGAAAGAAGAAGGATAAAAGGCAAACTAGAGATCTTGATTTGAGCAAAATTCCAAAGGATGAAATGAAGCGAGTGGTGGAATCGTTAGAAGCAAAAATGGAACTTGCTAGTCAAAATCTTGAATTTGAAAAAGCTGCAGAAATTCGGGATGAAATTGATGCGATTAGTGAAGAGTTTGGTATGTAGAAATGGGGACTGAGGGCTTGACAAAAAGGCTTGTTTGTTCTACGATGTTCTCTATTAATTATTATTATGAGTGAACGTGGAAAAATGCTGGATAACGATGAGCTTGGTACTGCTTTTGGAGAAATCGATACTGATCCAGGAAAAACTATGAAAGTAGCGGTGACGTCTGATGAGCCAGTTCCTGCTTCACAAGGAGGTGTTGTTTCCGGAACTATTGGTTCTAGTCGTGATGAACTTTCTGATACGTTAGTAGATACGCCATTAGTGATATCAGCTGATCCTGTTGATGAAGATGTGGATGATGATTGGGCTAAGGCTCAGATTGGTAAAATGAATGAGAATGAGAGATTAGCTTTAAAGGGGAGAATTGAAAAAATTCTTATGGCGAGGCGAGTGAGAGGTTTGAATGAAGTTGTGGATATCATTGGTGATTGTATGCCTGACGGAGTGAGAAAACCTGAATTATGCAATAAGGATTCGAGTCGTGTTGTTCAAGTTGTTGAAGATGATGTGAAAGACTCTGCAATGGTGATCGATTTTATGATAATGGGAATGCCAAACAAGATTAGCATAGAAGAAAATGGTGTGAGGATATATGTTAATTTTGGTCCGAAATATGTTCTATATGCGGAGTAATTCCGAATTAGTCGTCTGAACCATCTGAATCTCCAGAGTCTGATGATTCTTCAGCTGATTCTTCTGGTTTAGTTTCTGGTGTTGCAGGTTCTGTAGGGGCAGGAGTTTCCTCTTTTTTAGGCTCTTCTTTTGGTTTCTCCTTTGGCTCCTCTTCCTTTGGCTTGTCTGTGAAGCTGACTTTTGGGTTTTCGCGTTCTTCTTCTTTGATGTCGAAGAAATCCCGTTTTTTGAAGCCGAATGGACCGGCGATGAGGTTGTTTGGGAAGACTTCCATCTTTGTGTTTAGAGCGCGAACTGCTTCATTGTATTTTTCTCTGGCTGGTTGGATTGAGTTTTCGATGTCGGTTAGTGTTTTTTGAAGCTCGAGGAAGTTTTGATTAGCTTTTAGATCTGGGTAGTTTTCAGCGAGTGCGAAAATTGATTTTAACGTTTCTGACAGCATATTTTCAGCTTGTGCTTTGTCTTTGAAGTTTTGTGCTCCCATTGCTGCTGTTCGGGCCTTTGTAACGTTTTCAAAGGTTTGGCTTTCGTGTTTTGCGTATCCTTTTACTGTTTCTACCAAATTTGGTACTAGGTCATATCGTTTTTTCAATTGTGTGTCGATATCTGACCATGCTTGTTCTGCGCTGTTTTTCAGTTTGATAAGTCCGTTGTAAACGGATACGAGTAAAACTGCTACTCCAGCAAGTAATAAAAAGAAATAAATCATGAATGAATAGTTAGAATGTTACTATCCGTATTTTATAGACTATTTTTTGATTTTTCCAGCACTAATGCCAACTGCTTTGCTTGCTTCATCTACTTTTATTACCATTTTTCCTCTGTCGCTGAACCAAGTTTCGGTTATTGGGTCAATTTTTTCTTTTTGAAGGATCGTTTTTCTTTCATCAACAATATTTCTAAGTTGATTTGGAGGTGTTGATAGAGTTTTCATTTGTTTTGGATCGCAGTTTTTTGATCTCCATTTATTCTTGAATAATGGCTTTGTAACGAGGTCGTTAAAAAGTTCTCGTAAGCACATTACTTCTTTGTTTGCGCTTTGGTTTGTTAATTCGACTCCTTTTTTGTGTGAAGCTCTTGGTTCGTTGTTGAAGCCTTCAAGTGCCCCATAGGCAATTGTTCCTGCTCCGACGCTCATGGCAAAGAGAAGAGCTGCTATTTTTGCCTTTATTGATCCACTCATACTTCTTACAGAATCGTGGCTTATTAGGGGTTCGCTTGATGGTTTATTCATTTACGTGAAAATTTATGTTAGGCGATGAGTTTACTCAAATAAATTTTCTTTGCAAGGTGAATTTTTTATCTTTCGGCGAATTTTTTTTCTACTTCGTGCCAGCTTACAACTTTCCACCATGATTCTATGAATTCTGGTCGGCGATTTTGGAACTTTATATAATACGCGTGTTCCCAAACGTCGAGTGGAAGTAGTGGAGTTAGCCCTTCTGAAAGAGGAGAATCTTGGTTTTTTGTTGTATGGATTTTTAGATTTCCTTCTGAATCAGTTGAGAGCCATGCCCAGCCACTTGCGAAGTGTGTGGCGGCTGCTTGAGTGTATTTTTCTTTGAATGAAGCGAAATTTTCGAAAGATTTGTCGATTGCACTTTTGAGCTCACCTTCTGGTTCGCCGCCGCCGTCTGATCCCATCGTCTCCCAGAAAAGTTTGTGGTTTAAATATCCGCCTCCGTGGTTTTGTACGGCTCCGCGGATGTTTTCTGGAACCTGGTCGAGATTTTTTAGTAATTCTTCCGGTGATTTTTCTTGAAGTTCTGGATGACCTTTGAGGGCTGCGTTGAATTTGTCGGTATATGTTTGGTGGTGTTTGTCGTGGTGGATCTCAACAGTTTTTGCGTCTAAATGTGGTTCTAGAGCATCGTATTCGTATGGAAGTGGTGGTAATTCGTGTGTCATAATTAAAGCTGGTTAAATGATTTAAGTGTTTTTTCTGCAGTTTTTTCCCAAGTGAATTGGCTTGCAAAGGTTTTTGACTTTGGAGCTTTTTTGAAATTTTGGAGGTGGTTCTTGAGAGTTTCTTTGTCATTTGGGTCGAACATTAATGCGTTTTT
>JAOZTS010000088.1 GCA_029939035.1 Candidatus Altimarinota bacterium
GACGGAGTAGAGTTAATTTCTCGACTGATCGAGGGGAAATTTCCAGATTATGAAAAAATTATTCCAAAGGACAGCAAAACAAAATTCGAAGTTTCTGTAGAAGACTTATCTCTTGTTTTAAAGAGAGTTAGCCTTTTTGCACGGGAAAACAACAACAGCGTAAAACTAAGCGTGACAAACGATGGAAGACTAACTGTTTCTTCTGAAGAAACTAAGGTTGGAGAAGAAAAAGCAGACGTTGTCGTAAAAGTTGACGGAGAAAATAATAAAATCTCACTTAATTCTCAATATCTTCTAGATGTTTTGACTTATATTAGCGACGACAAGATCCAGTTTTCTATGAACGACAAAGCATCACCAGCGAGAATTAGCCCGGTAGACGATAGTGGGTACATTTATATTATTATGCCTTTAAAGGTTTAGAGACCTGTTGAAATTATGAAAAACATTATATCCTTTTTCCCAAAGGAAGAGCTTAAGGAAGCTGAGAAGCTTTTTTATAAATCAAAAAATATTAGTTTTTCTGGTTCTGGAAATAGCTCTAGTAAAGCGATGCTTATTTCGTCTGTTTTATTAGACAAGTGGAAGAAAGCCGGGAATTTATTATGGATTGTAAACAACCAAGAAGAACAAAACGAAACCGTACAGGCTTTGTCTATGTGGGGCGACAGGAAGGTGTTTTTGTACTCAAAAAGGAGGGACGACGAGAAGTTAAACTTTCCAACCACTTTTGATTTTGAAAGGGCGGTTCGGATAGACTTAGTTGAATTTATTTCGCGAATTTATACAAACAAGAACGCGATTTTTGTCGTAGATTTCGAGTCTCTTTTGCAGGAGTTTTTAGCAACAAACGTTTTGGCAAACGAAAGCCATTCTGTAAAAGTTGGTGAAAAAATCAACAATGTTGAGTTGGTTGAAAAATTGGTTTCTATGGGATACGAAATTACGGATCACGAGGTGTTAAAGAAGGGGGAGTATTATCAAGTTGGAGACAGTATGTATATTTATCCGATTAACGAAGAGGCTCCGGTGCGCATAACTATCGGGTTTAACGAGGTTGAGGATGTCGTGCGTATTGATGTTGAAGATAATAAAAAAACCGGAGAGAGCTTAAAAGGTTTGGATATTTTTCCGATAGATTTTGACGAGGCTGTTAGTGATATCGTTGATGTTTTTGGTAGCGAGAGCGTTATTGTTGAAGACGAGATCGATGTTGTGGATGAATATTATGAGGTTTGGAATTCGTTTATGGAGCAGGCTACTAATGCGACGAGTACTATTTCGTTTACCTCTTTTAATGATGACGAAAGCAACCATAAGCATTTACATTATTTGTCTGTCTTGCAGTACAGGAGTGGTTATGATTTTGCGAACGACCTGAGGGACAAGATAAGTGCTGGGTGGAAAACGATGTTTTTTACGAAGAACTTTGATGAGGTTAGAGGGCTTTTGCGAGACCAAAAAGTGCCTTTTGCCGAAGGAATTTCAAAGGATAAAGTTTTCAGCTCTTCTGTTTTCTTGATCAAAATGGACAAGGGAGATGTTTTCCCTAAGTCTTTTCAGTCCCCAAAGGAAAAAATGCTGCTTTTGTCGGACCTAGACATTGCTTTGGTGCGAGACGAAGGAAAAAAGGTTAGTAGAGGAAATGTTTTCGAAGATTTTTTAACGAGTCTTAAGCCTGGAGATTTTGTGGTCCACGCGGATCACGGGATTGCTCGTTTTTTAGGGCTTGATAAAAAAACCGTCGACGACATTACAAAGGAATATTTAAAACTTGGATATGCGGAAAACGACAAATTGTTCGTCCCTATTGACCAAGCGGACAAGGTAAATAAATATATTGGCTCAGAAGAGCATTTGCCGAAGCTTACTCGTCTGGGAAGCGTGGAATGGAATACCGTTACAAATAAAGTTAAAAAAGAGACCCAAAAAATCGCAAAAGAATTATTAGTTCTTTATGCAGAAAGAAAAGCGGCGAGGGGCCACAAATACAAAGAGGACAACAAGGTTCAGGTTCAGTTTGAGGAGACATTCCCTTACGATGAGACTCCTGGTCAGATTAAATCCATTGATGACGTCAAAGGGGACATGGAGAGCCCACAGCCTATGGACAGATTGATCTGTGGAGATGTTGGGTTTGGTAAAACAGAGGTTGCCTTGAGGGCGGCGTTTAAAGCTGTGCAAAATAAAAAACAGGTGGCTATTATTTCTCCAATCACAATTTTGGCTGACCAACACTTCAAAACGTTTAACAAAAGAATGGAAGCGTTTGATATTCGAATAGAAATGTTAAGTAGATTTAGGTCCCAAAAACAGCAAAAGGTGATTCTTGAAAAACTGGAAAAAGGCGAGTTGGACATAGTTATTGGAACACACAGGCTTTTGCAGCCTGATATTAGATTCAAGGATCTTGGCTTAGTGGTTATTGACGAGGAGCAGAGATTTGGGGTTAAACAAAAGGAAAAACTAAAAGAGCTTCGAAAAGAAGTGGACATTTTGACTCTAACTGCGACACCTATTCCACGAACTTTGAATATTTGTTTGAATAAGTTGCGCGATATTACGACGATTACGACTCCTCCGTTTGGGCGTTTGCCGATTATTACAGAGGTGAGGAAATATTCGCCGTCGTTAGTGAGGGAGGCTATTTTGAAAGAGGTTGAGAGGGGAGGGCAGGTGTACTTTTTGCACAATCGTGTGCAAACTATTGATAGTTTTGCGGAAAAACTGCATCAGCTGATTCCTGAGGCGAAGTTCGTTGTGGCTCATGGAAAGCTTGGTAGTGGGGATTTAGAGGAAAGGATTATGGCCTTTAAAGAGGGGAAATATGATGTTCTTGTGTCGTCGACTATTATTGAAAACGGAATTGATTTGGCGAACGCTAATACTTTGATAGTGAATAATGCGGAGAAGTTCGGGCTTTCGCAATTGTATCAGTTGCGAGGTCGTGTCGGTCGTGGGAAAAAGCAGGCGTATGCGTACTTCTTGTATCATGGACAAAGATTGAAGCTGGATGCGAAGAAGAGGCTGAGGGCGATCGTTGAGGCGAGCGAGCTCGGTAGCGGATTCCAGATTGCGATGAAGGACCTTGAGATTCGTGGAGCTGGAGATATTTTGGGAGCTAATCAGCATGGAGTAATCAATGTGGTTGGTGTTTCGCACTTTATGAGAATGTTGAACAAGGCCGTTGAGGATTTGAAGGCTGGGCGTGTGTTTGACGGCGAGGACGAAATTAGCGATGTATCTATCGAGTTGCCGATTCCTTCTTATATCCCAGATAGTTATGTTGTTGATTCTAAACAAAAGATTGGAGCGTATCAGAGGTTGTCGTCTGCGGACACATTAGAATATTTGAAAGAGGTAAAGAATGATTTCATAGAGGATTATGGAAAAATGCCTCGGGAAGTTGCAAACTTGTTTAAAATTATTGAGTTGAAAATTTTGGCTAAAAACGCTGGATTGGTTAACGTAAAAGCCGAAACGGTTCCTATGAGCAAGGATAAGGAAATAGTTTTGCACATGTCAAAGAGGGTGAAACCTGCGAACATTATTAGCCTTCTAGAACACAACCCAAAATGGATGATTAGTGGATCTCGGCTGCGTATAAACATCAATGATCTTGGCGAGAAATGGTTTGATGGCTTGAAAAAGAGCCTAGATGTTCTAGGTAAAGAGGCGAAGCACGGGAAGCGGTAGGGTTATCGGCTAAGTGGGCCTCTTGGTGCACCGAATTGTCCAGAAAGGAATCTATCTGTGAGGCATTCTTTAAGCAGCTCTCTGTTTTCTTTAACGGACTCTTGGAGGTCGTACTGCGATTCTTCGGTAGTTCTTGGGAGTTCGTCTTCAACTTTTTTTACAAGTCTAAGGCATTCTAGTGCGCTTTTTGGGGTGCATTTGTCTGTGCTTTCTAGTTCGCAAGGTGGTTTTTCAGTCATTTTTGTAATTGTTAATTGGAGGGATAGGTTACTTGGTTTAATTTCGAAGTCAAGCGTTGACGATTTTTCGAAAATTCTTTATAATCACGGTCCAGGTTCTTTGAAATGTGGGGATGTATTGGTATTCGACAGGATGACTTAGGTTTAACTGATCGCAACCAGGGGATTGCACTGTCTCCCCTTAGATCCGTCAGTGCATGATAAGTGCTAAAACACCTATCTCTGAACTAGTTGCAAAATTTAGAGTGAACCAGGCTATGCCTCAATTAGCTCCAGCTTTAGCGCTAGTTTAATTATCCGACAACTTCGGATACGTCTGTGACTCCGACACCTGCTGAGTTTCACAGGCGTAAATTAGCAGGTTAAGGTCGCGAGGACTACCCCGTCTCGTGGCTCGAAAATTTAGGGGATAAGCGAATTCGGTTTTTTGTTTTTCCTTTATCGAGTTCGACGAAAACTTAGGAGAAACTATGATTGTAGACATCTTTAGATCTCATCTCTGGACCCGGGTTCGACTCCCGGCATCTCCACCATCGCTATTTCGTAGCTCTTTAAAAACTTTAAGAAAGTTTTCAACGCTTTCAAAATATCGGTTTTTGCTTGAACTATCCTTGCGTTGGCTCGTTTTTTTGACATGCAGGAAACCACGAGACCTCCACGTCAAAAAAACTACGCCTGGCTCGGATAGGTTCTCGCAAAGTTGTTTTATATTTTCGAAGTTGGTTCACCAAAAAATTTAAACCTCGGTTTTTTGTCTTAGTTCGACTTTTTTTTGGCTTGTTTGTGATAGTCCGGCGGCTTCGAGTTGTGATTTGTCGAAGATGTGTCTGCCGTCGAGGAGTAG